>JADGNS010000023.1 GCA_017883355.1 Candidatus Solibacter sp. | reverse complement strand
CTCACTGGCGATGGATGTCACCGCCTCCGCCAGCGGCTTCCCCCGGTGGCGGACGCAGGCGTTCGTCAGGGATTGCACACCCGCGCGCCGGCCGGCTCCCGGCGAAGCCTCAATCAACCCGTCGCTGTAGAGGAAGATCCTGTCGTTGCGGGACAGGCGGAGGTCCCGGTGCTGGAGCACGGCCGAGCTGAACGTGCCCAGCGGGTCGCTATCCATATGCAGCACCTGGGCGACGCCGGATTCGCTGATCAGAATCAGCGGCGGGTGGCCCGCGCCGACTACCGACAGGCGCCGGGAGCGGCGATTCAGGCGCGCATAGCAGGCGGTCAGGAACTGCTCTTCTCCCAGCATTTGGCGCATTACGGAGTCCACGCCGCGCATGGTGTCTTCGGGAGAATAGAGCGGGCCTGCGTACTGCCGCAGAAGAGCCTTGATGGCTGACGTCAGGAAGGCGGCGCTGACGCCATGGCCGCTGATGTCGGCCACAAAATAGCCGAATACGTCGGGATCGATCTGCAGGACGTCGTAGAAATCGCCGCCGGCTTCCTCGAGCGGCTTATAGTAGACCGCGAACGCCGCGGCCGGGCAGTCCTCAGGACGCACCAGGATTGCCTGCTGGGCGTCGCGTAGCTGTTCAATTCGTTCCTGATGCTGCCGGGCGAGGAGACGGCTGGTCTCCCGTATGCGCAGATGGACGCGCACGCGCGCCAGGACCTCCTCAGGGTGAACGGGCTTGGCGACGTAATCGACGCCGCCGGTTTTCAGCCCCGTCACCTTACTCTTGACGTCGTCCAGGGCGGACAAAAAGATGACCGGGATGTCGGCGGTGGAAGGGTTCGATTTGAGCCGCGCGCAGGTTTCAAACCCGGTCTCGCCCGGCATCATGACGTCGAGCAGAATCAGGTCGGCCGTTTCGTGCTTGAGCAGCTCCCGCGCCGACGGGCCGTCCTCAGCCTTAAGAATACGAAAGCCCTCGGGGGCCAGGATGGCCTGGAGCACGGCGAGGTTGGTTGGCGCGTCATCTACGATGAGAACCGTGGGGACAAGTGACACAATTCCATATCGGTCGTTCGTCCCGGAAACTTCATAGGGAGCGATCCGGAAAGGGAACTTTGTCTGGCTTGACCTCCTCAGTTGGGGGTGATCGGCCCGTTCCGGCTTGGGCGTCGAGAATATAAACCACTCGTGGCAGCGCCACAGTGCATGGTTTGGCGATTTAGGAGAAGCGGGTTCGGCGCCACAACAGCGTCCCGCTGACTCCCAGGGAGACGAATGTGGCGAACAGTAAGACGATCATCCAGGGTATGCTGACGGCGATGGGCTGACGGGTTGCGCCGTAAGCCAACCAGCCGAAGATTGCGACCGCGGCTAACACGACGAGGGCTTCCCACCAGCGGCGTGCGGGCGCCTGGCGGGCCAGCGGGTCATCGCCTTGCAGTACGGCGGCCACGCGCACCGGGTCCAACCCGTAACGGTCGCACTCGCGGTTCATGGCCTGCTTCCCGTAGGCCAGTTCGGAGGCGGGCGCCTCGGCCATACCGATGGCGGCGGCGCCGGCGATCATGACCAGGGATCCGGCAATGACCAGCACCTGGGCGTGCAGGCTCAACCCGGAAAGCTCGCCGAAGACGAGAGCACCCCAGGCCAACCCCCAGAGCTGATTGGTGTTGGAAAGGGGGATGCCGCGTCCAATGCCGATATACTTGGCCGCATACTGCTGGAAGAGGTCGCCAATCACCCAACAGAAGCCGCCGAGGAACAGCCAGAACAGGGCGGGCCGGGCGGTGGCCAACTCGCCGATCAGGTTGCCGACGCCTCCATGAAAGATGGCTCCCAGCACGAACGTGGTGCCCAACTCGCCGAAAGTGAAGACGGTGACGAAGGAGAGCGGGTTCATGCCGCTGATATAGGCCTTGCGGTAGGGGATATACATGGTGCCCCACAGGACGCCGGCGCCGAGCGCGGCGAGGATGCCCATGGTGGCCTTGCCCGATGTATCGGCAGACTGGTGCGAAGTGGCATAGGCGAGAACACAGGCGCCCACGACAATGGCGGCGGCGCCCCCCAACACCTTGGTCCATCCCTTTACGCCGGAACCGCGCAGTTCATTGAACAGCAGCCAGCCCCAGAAGAGGCCCACCAGGCTGTTGGTGTTCCAGAGCGGGAAGGCGATGGAGAGACCCACGTTGCGAATGGCGAAGACGGTCAAGGTGTTGGCCACCGCCCAGAGCATTCCGGCGAGCACGGCCCACACAATGAGGTGGGCCTTCTCGCGCAGATCCAGGAGGAGAAAGCCGGTACCCTTGAGCGCCATGGGCACGGTCCAGCGCGCCACGAATACTCCCGCCACCATACCCAGGGAGATGACGAAGGGAGAGAAGCCCATGGTGACGAGTTTGGTGGGCGCTTCGGCGGCGCCGAGCCAGGCTCCGGCGGCCAGTCCGCAGACTACGCCGAGTTTATGCAGGGAGAGGGACGATCGCCCGCTTGGGGCCGTCAGGTTGTCACTCACGAATCACCTCAGCACCATCAACAGGGATGTTCCCAGAATCAGTACGACCACCGGCACCCAGAGATGCACGTCGGTGAGTATGGCCATCAGGGTGGATTGTTTCAAGCGCTCACCTCATCCAGCCGCACGGGCCGGTGCTCATCATACGACTTGCGGGCCGCCAGCCCTATGATTACGGCAAGCAGGCCGTCGACACCCGCCACCGGGGTAGGCTTATCCTCGCGAACCGCCTGTACAAAGGCCCGGACTTCGCTGGCGAAGCTCTCCGTGTAGCGGTCCATGAAGAAATTCAGGGGCAGATCCTGGCGGACTTCGGTGGCGGTGCTGACCACGGCCTGGTTGGGATAGCAGTTCGCGGTGGCGATGCTGCCGCGGCTGCCCAGAATCTCCACGCGCTGGTCGTAGCCGTAGGCGGCCTGGCGGCTGTTATCGATGGTGCCGATGACGCCGTTCTTGAAGCGCAGGACAATCAACGCCGTGTCCAGGTCGCCGGCCGCGCCGATCTGGGGGTCCACCATGACGGCGCCCGAGGTATAGACCTCCTCCACCTCATCGCCAATCAGGAAGCGGGCCATATCGAAGTCGTGAATGGTCATGTCCATGAACATGCCGCCGGAGACGCGGACGTAAGAAATGGGCGGGGGCGCGGGGTCGCGGCTGACGATGTGCATGAGTCGCGGAGTGCCGATCTCACCACTCACCACGGCGTGGCGGACGCGGGCGAAGTTGGCATCGAAGCGGCGGTTGAAGCCGATCTGGAGTTTGACGCCGGCGCGTTCCACGGCCGCCAGGGCGCGATCGATCTGGGTGAGGCTGTGGGCGATGGGCTTTTCACAGAAGATGTGCTTGCCGGCCTGCGCCGCCTGGACGATGAGGTCGGCGTGGGTGGGCGTGGAGGAGCAGATCAGGACAGCTTCGATTGCCGAATTCGCCAGGATGTCCGCGCTCGATTCGGTAACCGTGGGAATTCCGCAGCGTGCCGCCACCGCTTGCGCGGCCTCGCGGTTGACATCCGCGATGGCCAGTATCCGGGCTTCCGGTAGACGGAACGCCACGGTTTCGGCATGAACTTTGCCGATTCGTCCGGCGCCGATGATTCCGACATTTAGTTGTTTTGTGCTCAAGGGGTCCTCTTTGGAAACGACTCACTCGAAATTGGATGCAATGGAGCGCAGGTATTCGCGGTTGCGCCGCGCGCTCTCCTTCGGGGTGCCCATGCCGGGCAGGATATCCTGTTCCACCAGAACGTAACCGGCGTAGGCGCGCGAGGCAAGCCGCCGCAACAGGGCCGGGAAATCGACACAACCTTTGCCCAATTCGCAGAACACACCATGGCGGAGCGCGGTGAAGTAATCCCACTGTTCGGCCCTTGCACGGCGCGCTATCTCCGGCTGACAGTCTTTGCAATGGATGTACCAAACCCGGGCACCATAGCGTTGGAGGGCCGCGACCACGTCGCAATCCCCCACGCCGGCGCCGTAGCAATAGTGGCCGGTGTCGAAGACCAGCCCGAGCCTCTCGGGATTGGTGAGTTCCAGCAAGGTGGCGATTTCATCCGGGGTTTCCACATATCCGGCGCAGTGGTGGTGGAAGACCGTCCGCAGTCCCGTTTCCTCAAACACGGCGCCGGCCAACTGGTTGGCGCCATAGGCGAAGACTTTCCAGTCCGCCAGACTTAAACCTGCTTCCGGGGTCACGCGCCCGGCCTGGCGGGTTCGTTCCGGCACGGAGCCGTTATCGTCGGCCAATACCAGATACGGCGACGGGGTTCCCGCTACGGCGGCGAGCAACCGTGCGGTCTTCACCGCATTGGCGATGCCGGCCGCATGCGCGGAGGGCTCCTTCAGCGCCACCGGCACGAACGCGCCGAGCATCACCAGGCCGCGCTTGTCGAGTTCCGCCCTCAACAGAACCGGATCAGTGGGCATGTAGCCCCAATCACCCAATTCGGTACCGGTGTAGCCGGCTTCGGCGAGTTCGTCCAGCATGCGGTCAAACGGGATCTGCTCGCCCTTGGCCTCATCGAATTCCAGCGTGCCCCAGGAACAAGGGGCGTTGCCAACCATTAGCTTTGCCATGATGCCTCCTTCAGAACTTCCGGCTCTAATCCTTGCACGCTTAGAGATAATGGCGTTCTTTCTTGCGCGCCTCCTGGTAGCGGGCCCGCGCCTGGCGCACGCTCTCGCTCTCGGAGACTTCGGCGACGGCCACATCCCACCAGGATTCGTAGCCCGGCACACCCACGGCGGGGTCTGTCTCCACCACGATGACGGTGGTGCGGTCCAGGGTCTTGGCGGTCTGTAAGGCGTCCTTCAGTTCGGCCAACGTGGCCGCCTTCAAGGCGTGCGCGCCCAGGCTGCGCGCATTGGCGACATAGTCCACCGTGAGGGGGGCGCCATCGAGTTGCCCGGATTCCCTGGAGCGGAGGCGATAGCTGGTGCCGAATCCGCCTTGGCCCAGTGAGCGGCTCAGCCCGCCGATACTGGCAAAGCCGTGATTGTCCACCAGCACGATGATAATCTTCACGCCCTCCTGCACCGAGGTCACGATTTCGGTGGGCATCATCAGGTAGGTGCCATCGCCCAGGAAGACATACACCTCGCGGGTGGGGTCGGCGAGTTTCGCCCCGATGGCTCCGGGGATCTCGTACGACATGCAGGAGTAGCCGTATTCCATGTGATAGCCGTTGGGAGTACGCGTGCGCCAGAGCTTATGGAGGTCGCCGGGGTGACTGCCCGCCGCCGAGAGCAGGACGTCGCGCGGACCGGAGGCTTCCCACATGGCGCCGATGACTTCGCTTTGCGCCGGGCGGCCGGGATTGTTCAGGTGGAACAGGCGGTCCACTTCGGCTTCCCATTTCTCTTTGAGGGCGGCGGCTTGAGCCACGTAGTCCTGGCCCACGCGGTAATCGGGCAGCGCCGCCGCCAGTTGCTGGAGCGCGACGCGGGCGTCCGCCACCAGAGGTATGGCCGACACTTTATAGGCGTCGAACTCGGCGGTGTTGATATTGACGAAACGCACCGCGGGATTCTGGAACGCGGTCATCGAGGCCGAGGTGAAGTCGGAATAACGCGTGCCGATGCCGATTACCAGATCGGCTTCGTGCGCCAGACGATTGGCCGCCAGAGTACCGGTGGCGCCGATGGCTCCCATGCACTGCGGGTGGTCGTAGGCCAGCGAGCCCTTGCCCGCCTGGGTTTCGGCCACTGCGATGCCGGTTTGGGAGGCGAAATCCGCCAGCGCCTGCGATGCCTCGCTCATCAGGAGGCCGCCGCCGGAGACGATCAGCGGCCGGCGGCTGGCGCGGATGGCCTCGACGGCCCGCTCGAAGGATACCTGGTCGGGCTGTCCGCGGCGGATCAGCCAGACGCGTTTGCGGAACAGCTCCTCGGGGTAGTCGTAGGCCTCGGCCTGCACGTCCTGCGGCAGGGCGAGGGTGACGGCGCCGCAATCGGAGGGAGAGGTGAGCACGCGCATCACTTCGGGCAAGGCGGTAATGAGCTGCTCCGGACGGTAGATGCGATCCCAGTAGCGCGACACGGGCTTGAAGCAATCGTTGACACCAATGTCCTGGGTGGCAGGCGACTCCAACTGCTGGAGGACGGGGGCCACGTTGCGGCGGGCGAAAATGTCACCGGGCAGGAGCAGCACGGGCAGGCGGTTGATGGTGGCGAGCGCCGCGCCGGTGATCATGTTGGTCGCCCCCGGTCCGATCGACGAGGTGCAGACGAAGGCGCGCAGGCGGTTG
This sequence comes from Candidatus Solibacter sp., assembly GCA_017883355.1. Lineage (GTDB taxonomy): Bacteria > Acidobacteriota > Terriglobia > Bryobacterales > Bryobacteraceae > Solibacter. The sequence goes on along the minus strand of JADGNS010000023.1, from coordinate 7,627 downwards.
CTCGCCTTGGCGTACGCCGCCGCCAGGTGCACGCCCGATTGCTCATTGCGCACCGGAATGTAGGGAAAATCGGGGTTCTGTTGCAGAGCCTGCCCGATACCCGCCACATTCCCGTGGCCGAAAATTCCCAGCACGCCGGCGAAGAATTTGTGTTGTTGGCCATCCCGCTCGACGTACTGGTTCTTCAAGAAGCTCACCAGTGCCTGAGCCATCGTGACGCGACGCGTTTCCAAGCGATACCTCCTCAAATCCCGCGGCTCACAGAAGACGCGAGGCGATCGATGCGGCGCCCGCGGTACGCCGCTATCGACTGCAATGCTTCGTTGGCCGCCAAACCGTCCAATATGACAATGTCCATGGGTCTCACCTTTTCACCATGGGCAATCTCGGGTCCTGCTCGCGCCAGGTGTCGCGGACCCAGGCATAGTCCGGGTCGTCGGAGGCGGCCATGGACCTGGCCGAGCCGGCCAGCGCGTTCAGATAGTACACGTTGTAGCCATGGGCGGCCACCACGGGGTGGTAGCCTTCCGGAATCAGGACGAGCTCGCCGCCCCGCACCGTGAGGGTTTCGTCGATGCGGCGGTCGGCGGTGTAGACCCTCTGAATCGCGTAGCCCTCCGGGCGGTCCACCCGGTAGTAGTAGATTTCTTCGAGATCTACTTCGGCGGGAGGGTTGTGCACATCGTGCTTGTGCGGCGGATAGCTGGACCAGTTGCCGGCGGGGGTGAAGACTTCCACTACCAACAGGCGATGCGCCGGGAACTGGGGGCTCAACATGTGATGGATCTGGCGGGTGGCGTTTCCCCCGCCGCGGATCTCGACGCGCACCTCATCGGGCGTCACCAGGCGCGCCGGGTGACGCTCTTCGGCGCGGCAGTAACAGAAGGCCAGGTCGCTATCGGTATCGGCGGTGATGGAGAAGGCGGTGGAAACCGGCAGGTACAAGGTGTAGGGCAGGCCGTCAAATACGCTGCTTCGCGCGCCGATGCGCGGCCATGCCTGGAGCGCTGTGGCGACCGAACAGACGCCGCCCAACACGACGATGGCCAGTTCGTTGGCGCCGGTTTCCGCGGCGTATTCCCGACCCGCGGCCAGCTTGCGAACTTCAAAAGACAGGTATTCGTAACCAAAACTCTCAATGCGATTGGTGAATTTCTCCGGGCGTACCAGCAATGCACTCATTGGCTCTCCTTGTATGGCGCGGTGGACTGGCGCACAATCAACTCCCCGGGAACTTTGATATCGTGCCCCGATTCGGCGCCGGCGAAGATTTGCAGCAACGTCTCCATGGCCATGCGCCCCATCTGACGCATGGGTTGGCGGACGGTGGTCAAGGCGGGATTCAAGTACTGGCTGATGTGCAGATCGTCAAAACCTACGACGGAGATGTCGACGGGAATCCGCAGGCCGCGGCTGCGGATCTGGCGCATCGCGCCCAAGGCCGACAGATCGTTATAGCAGAAGACGGCGGTAGGTGGCTGCGGCAAGGCGAGCAGAGGGGCCATCGCCGCCTCGGCGCCTTCCGGCTTGCCGTCGCCATACGCCACCAGGAGAGGATCAAACGGCAAACCGTGGGTTTCCAACGCCTGCCGGTAGCCAGCGTACCTTTCGGCGTCGGACTGGTATCCGTAACGGTCTCCCAGGTAGGCAATCCGGCGATGCGCCAGCACGATCAAGTGCCGTGTCGCGTCCAGACTGGCCTGGACGTTGGCGATCATCACGGAGTGGGCGAACTGGCTCGGGTGCTGGTTATTGAGCAGCACGATGGGCACCTGCATGTGCGAGAGCAGGGGCACATATTGGGCGCCGACCCGGGAGGCGGTGACGATGATGCCGTCCACCCGCCTCTCTTCGAACATGCGCGCCACGCGGACTTCGCGCTCCGGTTCGGCGTTGGAATTGGCCAGGAAGACCGACAAACCGTGCTGGTCGGCGGTCTCCTCGATGCCGCTTACTACTCCGCCGACAAACGGGTCGGCGATGTTGGTGACCACCACACCGATGGTGTCGCTGCGGCGGGTGACCAGGCTGCGAGCCGCGGCGCTGGCGCGGTATCCGGCTTCATGGGCGATGCGCTGAATCCTCTCCACGGTTTCCCGCCTGACCAGCGGGCTGTTGCGCAGAGCGCGGGAGACGGTGGAGTGGGTGACACCCGCCATTCTTGCGATGTCCTTAATGGAGACCGGCTTGGCGGGAGTTGACGGGTTTGGGCAGCGCACGTTCACAGGAGGCCGCCTAGAAGACGAACTTCATCGCCATCTGAATTACGCGCGCCGGGAAGGTGCTTCGGATGGTGCCGAAAGCACTGCTGCTGGAAGTGGAGTTCGGCGCCTGGAAGTTGGTCTTGTTCATCAGGTTGAAAAACTCCGTGCGGAATTCGAGCTTGCGGACCTCCGACCAAAGCGGGAAATCCTTGTGCATGCCGAGGTCGGTCTGGTAGATGGCATAGCTCCGAACCGTGTTGCGTCCGGCGTTGCCGAACGGGTTGGGGTTGAGCGGGTCCACCGGGATGATCACATTCGCCTTGTTAAAATAATTGTCGATATTCCGCTGGGCGAGGGGCGCCATCGGGTCCCCCAGCAAGGTGGGCCTGTAGGTGGGATAACCGCTGACCGAATAGCGAGAGGCAGGGGAGTAGTTCAAGTTGACCGGCATGCCGCTCGACATCGTGTTGATGAACGTCGCCTGCCAGCCTCCAATAATCGCGGTCAGCACGGGATTGGCATTGGATCCGAACTTCCGGCCCTTGCCATAGGGGACGGCGTACACCACTGTGGTGGTGTTGCTGAAAGGCTGGTTGTAGCTGCCCACGCCTTTGTTGTAGCCCGGGTCGAGGAAATTCACGCGGGAATTATCGCCGTTGTTGGCCTCCAGGTGTCCGGAGGCGTTGTCGATCAACTTCGACCACGTGAAGGAGTTCAGGAAGTAGAACCCACCCGAAAACCTCTTCTCGAGCTTGGTTTGCAGGGCATGGTAGGTATCGTAACCTGCCCCATAGGAGATCTCGACGTCGCCAAAGCCGAGGTAGGGGCGCCGCGCATTGAGGGTCGAATTCTCGTTGGGAGCCTGCGGCCGCGCCTGGTTCACATCGCCGAGGGTCATGAGCTTCACGCCATGGTTCCCTACGTAGGCCACTTCAAAGAGCAGGTCTTTGGCCAACTGCTGCTGGACGGTGAAATGCCAGCTCTGCACGTAGCCGGTGCGCGTCTCCGGCGGAGTGTAGCGCAGCGAAGTGCTGGTGAAGTCGATGCGGGTCGGGTCCAGGATACTCGCCGTGTAGCCCAACGCCGTGGGCCGGAAGCAATTGGAGTTGGCCACGTCGGCCGCACAGGTGGGCGAGGTCTGGGGATTCGGGTTATTGATATTGATGGTGATCACCGACGGCGGGTTGTAGGCCAGCAAGTTCTCTCCGCCCGCGCGGTTGAAGTGGATGTAGCTGATGCCGTAACCGCTGCGGACGACGGTTTTGGGCGTGAGCTGGTAAGCCAGGCCGAGGCGCGGCGCCCAATTGTTGCGGTCCGGATGCACGAGCGCGCGGCTGAACATATCGCCCGAGGAAGCGGTGATCATCTTGGCGGGCGACCCCGGCACAAAATTCGCCAGGTGATTGCCGTCTTCCCACTGCGGCGTGGCGTATTCATAGCGGACACCCAGGTTGAGGGTCAGTTTCCCGGAGACCTTCCAATCGTCCTGCACATAGAAGAAATTCATGCGCTGACGGTATTGAGCGACAAAGACGTTGGTTAGGGAATAGGCGCTCCGCGCCCCGAAGAGAAAATCGGCGACGTTATAGATATTGTTCGAGGACGCGCCCGTCGGTGCGCTGAACTGGCCGTTGTAGCTATCCTGACCGTACTGCGGGCTGAAATCCAGAACCGCGGTGTCGATGTGTTGGTACTCGTAGCCGAGCTTAAGGGAGTGCTGGGCGAACATGCGCGTGTAGTTTACCTTGGGATTGAAGACCGTCGGATTCTGAAACTGCGGCGTGCTGCTGCGCCGGCCCAGATTCAGGTAGCCGTTGATGACCTGCGTGTTGAGACCGCCGCTGACACTGGCGTCGCTGGGCAATCCAGGAATGCCGTATGCCTCGAGCATGTTGGGCATACCCAACTGGATCGGCCATTTTCCACCCGTCGACCTGGTGTATCCCATGCGGAACTCCACCAGCGAGGTGGGGCTCACCGTATAGGTCACGCCGCCAGCGATCTGCTTGTTGATGATGTTGACAAACCCGTTGCTGGAATCGGAGCCCAGCGGCAGGGGTATCTGCGGATTGTCGGTCTGATTGAACTCGCGGTGGCTGTAGCGGAAGTAGGCGGTTGCCTTGCTGTTGAAGTAGTGGTCTACACGGGCGTCGCCCTTGTTCTCCACGCTGGGCACGCTGGGCAGCGCCTGATAGTTGTTGGATGTGCCGCTGGTGGTCGCGGCGGGCAACTGGCTGAAGACCTTCGCCGCAAAGGGGGTGATGAGCGACTGCGGGATCACGCCGTTGGAGTAGATCTCGCCGGTGTATGGGTTCTTGATGGGCTGGCCGAAGATGCCGGTGCGCTGACCCGCCGTAGGCACAGTCAGGTATGCGAGGGTTGCGGTTTTGCGCCGCAGGGCCTCAAAGTCGACAAAGAAAAAGGTCTTGTTCTTGATGACCGGCCCGCCGAAGACTCCGCCGAACTGGTTCTGCTGGAAGACGGGCTTGCCATTGGCCGGCTTGAAATAACCCACGGCATTCAGCCTGGTGTTGCGCAGGAACTCCCATGCCGCGCCGTGAAACTGATTGGTGCCGCTCTTGAGCGACACGTTGACGATGGCGCCGCCGGCGCGTCCGTATTCGGCGCTGAAGTTGTCGGTCTGCACCTTGAACTCGGCCACGGCGTCGGGACTCAGTTGGATGGCCTGATTGGAGTAGCCCTGATTGCTGGTGTTATAGGCGTTGTTGTCGACGCCGTCCACCTGAAAGTTATTGAAGGCGCTACGCTGCCCGTTAACGTTGAACGAGCCTTCGCGGAAGTTGCTGTTATTGGGATCCATGCCCAGAAACGACTTGCGGACACCGGGGGCCAGCAAAGCGAGGTCGGAATAATTGCGCCCGTTCAACGGTAGATTGACGACGGTGGCATTGTTGATGACCTGCCCGCGGTCGCTCGAATCGGTTTCGAGCATGGCGGCAGTGTCCTTGACGGCGACGCTTTGCGTGACGTCGCCTACTTCCAAGGTCAGGTCCACCCTTTGACGGGCACTGACCGCGACGGTGAAGTCCGATCCGAGGCCGACCTTGAATCCGGGAGCTTCCGCCTTGAGGCGATACGTCCCGATCTGGACGGCGATGAAATCGAAGTTGCCGGAATCGTTGGATTGCGTGGTGGAGAGAACGCCGGTCTTGACGTTTTCCAGTGTGACCTTGCTACCGACAATGACAGCGCCGGTACCGTCCCTGACGGTACCGAGTACCGAGGCTGTTTCAAATTGTGCCAGTGCGGCGATGGGCAGTGCGGCGAGCACGACTGCCAGAACCAGGACCCTGCGCGAAATCTTCATAGATGTAGCCCCCTTGGTGCACACGTGTGCATCAGCTAGAGGGAATTCTAATCCGGCGCTTCGGATCTTGTCAACAGAAAACTGCTTTTGCGCCAGGGAAAAGTGATACTGTGGACGCTGTGGAAGCTGAGCCAACGTTGGTTGCGGCCTGTGCCGAATGCATTGAGACTACACAGCATTCCCTACCCGGCGGGCTGCCGCTGGAATCCCTGATCAGGCGGTTTCGCGCGGCCGACGGCAAGTTGCGTGTCGATTTCGGAAAGACCTCCATCATCACGGATCCGGCCACCGGGGAGCGAATCCTGCTGGACCACCTGGCTCGGGAGGCACGCATCCTGATTGATGAAGTGCCCATTCCGTCAGAGCCGCCGCTGCCGAACCTCCCGCGGCTGCCGGCGGTTCCCGGCCTTCCCAGTGCCCCGAACGTGGTAGCCCTCGGTAAGGATTTCATGGAGGGTCTGGAGGTAGAGGGTATGCGCTACGTGTTCCAAGGCCTGGACCCGCTATCGCCGCCCTCCATTACCAGTTGGGAGGTGTGGACGAGCACCAAGTTGCAGATGCCGGTATTGACGCGGACGGTGGGAAGTTTTGGTGTGCGCACCTGCATATGCAAGTGCACGGCAGTGGAACCTCCCGCGTCCATGTTTCAGGTTCCTACCGGCTACACGGTGATTCGCCCGACACTGGCACGGTAACGAACTCCTTGCGGCTGCGTGTCAATTTGGGCGACAGGTTGGCGGTGCTCATCGATTGGGCGCCGGTGGCACCCCGCAGGAATCGGCACGGGGGTAATATAGGTGTGGTGATTTATGAATAAAAAGGTACTGTTGACTGCAACTGCCATTGTTGCCACTCTTGTGCTGTCGGCTTGTTCGGAAGCCCCGAATACAGCGGCGAAGGTTGAGACCGAGGCGAAGAAGGAGCCTGAAAAGGCACCGGAGGCCGTGACCGCACAACGGGCGTTCTATGAACTGTACAAGCCGGCACGCACCTGGGCGACCGATCTGCTGGCGCTCAGTGTGGACAGCGGCGAAGCGCCGAATATCAAAAATGAGGACGGGAAGGCCGGGGCGTGGACTGCCATCTTCGTTTGCCCAAGCCGCAAGGAGGCGCGGAGTTTCACGTACGCTGTGGTCGACAACGGAACCGACCTCCGAAAGGGAGTCAATATCGGCCCCGTGCTCCCCTGGGGCGGCGCCACACCGGCCAGCAAGCCGTTCTCGAACAGTGAGTTTGTGGTGGATTCCGATGCCGCCTACAAAGCGGCGTTTGAAAAGGCGGCGGACTGGCTGAAGGCGCATCCGAACCAGAAGGCCACGTTCCGGCTGGGCAATGCATCGCGATTCGCGGCGCCGGTGTGGTACATAATGTGGGGAAGCACGAAGAACGGCTATGCGGCGTTGGTGAATGCCACAACGGGCGCGGTCGTCAAGTAGTACGCGCGGGCGTAACGTCACGGGTGTTGCGTTGTTCAATCGAAGGGATTTGTTGTCGGCGCTTGCTTCAAGTGCCGCGCCAGGGCAGATGTCCCCGATCGGATTGCAGTCCAGCGCCGAGATGGGATGTCCTTGTGGCAGCGAGCACGCTGCGGGAGTGGCGGGAGACGCTGGACGGGAGCGGCGCCAGCGCCCGTGAAGTTTTCATGACAGAATAAGTCCTTGATCCTCCGCAGGGACTTTGTCCGACTCGCAACGGCCGGCCTGGCCACGGCAGGCCGTTCTTCTTCCGCCGCGTCGCGGCGACCCAACATCATTGTCATGATGGCGGACGATATGGGATTCAGCGACCTGGGCTGCTACGGCAGCGAGATCCACACGCCCAACATCGACGGCCTGGCCCAATCGGGCGTTCGCTTCACGCATTTCCGCAACACCGCGCGCTGCTGCCCGAGCCGCACCAGCCTGCTCACGGGGCTCTACGCGCACCAGGCGGGGGTGGGACACATGGTCAATCCCCGCCCCACGCTGCCCGGTTACCAGGGCGACCTCAATCGCAACTGCGTGACTATCGCGCAAGTGCTGCGCGGAGCCGGCTACCAGACCATGATGAGCGGCAAGTGGCACGTGACGCCGAACAACGGAAAGAACCACAATTG
>JADGNS010000529.1 GCA_017883355.1 Candidatus Solibacter sp. | reverse complement strand
GGCCGGCTGAAAGCCGGCTGCAGCCAGGATTGGCTGCCCCACGATTTGGGCAGAATGGTCGCCTGATCAAAACTAAGTGGCATTGCCCACGAATGGGGGCCGCCCAGAGGGCACCCGGCCTGAAAGGCCACGCTACGGGTTACTGCTTTTCGTAAATGATGGTTGAGGTACTCGGCTGGCCTTCGGCGTTGGTGCCCTTTGTGGTGGTGGTCATGGTCTTACCGTCTTTGGAAATGACGGATCGACCCGTGATATGGTACTTCCCACCAGTCTTCTTGTTTTCAAAGGTGAAGGTATTGGCATCGATCTGTTTCAGGGAGGTGGTATCCCAGGTTGCTCCCGTGACCGGGTATTCCTTGCCATCGTATTTGGCGGTGTAACTGGAATTGATCGCCGTGCCGTCCTTTCGTTCCCCTGTGGCGGTCAACTTAATCCCGCCGTCCATTGCCTCATACGTTAATGTGAGACTCTTGATCGGGTTTGCCAGTGGCGGCGTGAATTTGGACTTGTCCACATTCCGCTTCCAGGTTCCAATCGAGTTGTCAGCCCCGAACATGGCGATGGCTGTGATCGCCATGCCGATAAACAGTTTCCCTACGATGTTGCGCATTGTTTCCCCGTCCTTTCCACTGGGGGTTGATCATATCACAAGCCGGCACGCTACCATCATGTGATGCGAAATGCGGGAGCCAACCCATGAAACTCGTCTTTGCCTCCACATTCCTCTCCCTGATCGCCTCCGCGCAGACTGCGCCCTCCATTCGCGTCGGCCCGTTTGCCAGTGAAACCCGCACCTTCTATACACGGGCCGACGGACTGCCTTCCAACGACGTGCGCTCCGTGCGCATCGATGCATCGGGCCAGGTGACGGTCCTCACCGCCGGCGGGGCCGTCATCCGGCAGAACGGAGCGTGGCGGGCCATCGGCGTCGCGCCCGAGGCCCGTGGCGATGCCGGGCAGACCGTTACCGCGCGCGATGGGCGGGTCGCGTCGGCGCGGCCGTCGGGGCTGTTTCTGAAGACCGCGGGGGGCGCCTGGACGCGCCTCTTCCCCAAATCCGGCGACCGCAGTTGGGCGCCCATCGATGTCCGCGGGGTCGCGTTCGACACGCGGGACCGTCTCTGGTTCGCGAGCCCGCAAGGTGTGGGCTGCCTGGATGGCAGGGTCTGGACGCTGTATACCGGCGCCGATGGGCTGCCGTACAACGACTTCACCACGGTGGCGGCGGGTGAACGGGGCGTGGTCTGGTTCGGCACGCGGAAAGGCGCCATACGCTTCGATGGCAGCCAATGGGAGTACCGGCAAGGTCCGCGCTGGCTGCCCGGCGACGAGGTGCGCGCCATCGCCGTTGGGGCCAGCGGCGACGCCTGGATCGCGACGGGGCAAGGCCTTTCGGTGATTGAACGCAAGCCGCTCACTCTGGCCGGGAAGGCGCGCTTGTTTGAGAGCGCGATCGATCGGCGCCATCGGCGCACGCCCTATGGCTACGTCCACCCCGTGGTGCTGAAGCGGCCCGGGGATTCGAGCGAGTGGACCCAGACGGATAGCGACAATGACGGACTCTGGACCTCGATGTACGGCGCCGGCGAATGTTTCGCCTACGCGGCAACGGGAAGCGCAGAGGCGCGGCGGCGTGCGGACGCGGCATTTGAGGCGCTGCGATTCCTGGGCGAGGTCACGCAGGGCGGCGAGCATCCGGCTCCGAGAGGATTTGTGGCACGCACCATTCTGCCCACCAGCGGACCCGACCCGAATCAGCACGACACGCCGCAGAGCGACGTGCAGCACCGGGAGACGCGCGACGCGCGCTGGAAAGTCATGGCGCCGCGCTGGCCCAAGAGCGCCGACGGGAAGTGGTACTGGAAATCGGATACCAGCTCGGATGAACTCGACGGCCACTACTTCTTCTACGCGCTTTACTACGATCTGGCGGCCCCCGACGAACCCACGAGACAGCGGGTGCGCCAACAGGTGGCGGCCCTGACGGATCACCTGGTGGACCACAATTTCCAGTTGGTCGATCACGATGGCAAGCCGACACGGTGGGGCATCTTCAATCCGGAGGAACTCAACCGAAACCGCGACTGGTGGCAGGAACGCGGCATGAACTCGCTGAGCATTCTGGCCTACCTGAAGGTGGCCGAACACATCACCGGCGATGCGAAGTACGCGGCGGCGGCACGCTACCTGATCGAGAAACACGCCTACGATGCCAACGCGCTGATCGCCAAAACTCATCTGGGGCGCGGCGCCGGCAACCAGAGCGACGACGAGATGATCTTCATGAATTTCTACAGCCTGCTGAAGTACGAAACCGACCCCGGGCTGCGGCAGAAGTACCTGCTCTCCTTCCACAATCATTGGCAGAACGAGCAGCCCGAGATGAACCCGCTGTTCCATTTCCTGTACGCCGCGACCGCCGCCGGCCAGAGCTTCGGCGATGCCTACGGCCTCATCGATCTTTCGCCGCGCGGCGATTGGCTGGCGGACAGCGTGGACACGCTGAAGCGCCTGCCCCTCGATGGCGTGGATTGGCCGGTATCGAATTCCCACCGCATCGATATCGTGCGGCTGGGCGAGCCCGCGCGTGAAGCGGGCGCGCCAGCGGCGGGCTATCGGGTGAACGGAAAGGTGCTGCCCGCGGATGAGCGCTACGTGGAACACTGGAATCACGATCCGTGGGCGCTGGAGCAGGGCGGCAAGGGACGCACGTTGGGCGATGGCGGCGTGTTCCTGTTGCCCTATTACATGGGGGTGTACTACAAGTTCATCGGGGAGTAATTGAGCTCGTCCTGGCGGAAAGCTCGTACGCAGGCGCGGATTATTTGCCGCCCAGATAGACGCGGGCCCATTCCAACTCGGGCCGTGGGGTCTCCGCGTTGTTGGCGATCTCTAGAAGCTGCATCGCGTGGGCGCGGGCTTTCCTCTTATCACCGGCCTTGTCGGCGGCCTTGGCGGCACCGGCCGTGGCGTTAAAGCGGCGCGGCGCGGTCTTCAGAACCGCCTCGTATTCCTTGAGGGCCTCAGCCGGCCTACCATTCTCCAGGAGCAGATCAGCCAGTATCTCGCGCACGGGAAGCAACGCCCCGGGCGTCACGGGGTGCTTGTCAACGGCATCCTCATGGCCGGCCGCCATACGAAGCAGCCGGACACCCTCGTCCTGCTTTCCTTCGGCCCATGCGATGAGCGCCGTGGCAGTTTCCCACTGTGCGCCGATGGAGCCGCTCCAATCGTAGTCGCGAGTTGCCGGCATGGCCCCGCGGATGGCGGTGATTTCGTCGGCCGAACGGCGCGCGGCCGCCACATCGCCGGCACGCGCAGAGCCGATCGCTCTCGCGTAATGCACCAGCGCTTCGACGTTCCGAAACCGATTCCAGGGGAACCATGCGGGCTTGATCTCTAACGCGGCAGCGGCTTTCCAATCGTGCCGCTCAAGAGCCAAGCGGGCTGGTGAGGCGGCAAAGGCGTAGGCGGCGGCGAACTGGTTTTCGTCGAGCCTGGTCATGTCCTGGATTTCCGCCAGCACCTTTCGAGCGCTGGTATCCTTCGCCTGCTGGAGATACGCGTAGACCAGGTAATCCATCGCGTGGAGCTGGTCGAACGATCCCCCGCCGCCGTGCAGGCGTTGCGCCTGGGCCAAGGCTGACTTCGTCGAGGCGATGTTCGAGGCTATGGAATCGTCCCACAGCCCCAGGCGCGTGAAGATATGAGACGGCATGTGCAATGCATGCGGCGCATCGGGCGCAATCCTGGCGTAGGCGCGCGCGGCCTGGAGGCCCAGTTCGGCCAGCGACGGGTAATCGACGCTGTGAATGATGTAGTGCGCCACGCCAGGATGGTTCTGATGGCGTACCAGGAGCTTGTTGAGAATCTCGCTACCCTTCTTCTGCCACGAATAGGACTTGTCCGTCGGGTCGAGGTAGCCGACCGCCACCAACTGCAGCGCGTGGAAAATCGCAGCCTCGTCGTCGGTGGGGTTGCGATCGCAGACCGCGCCCAGAGCCTGTTCGTAATTCTTCGCCCGGGTGGCGTGATCGACCGTCTGCCAGTCCTTGTAGAACACGGCGAGGGCACCGATGTAGTCGCGCTCGCGGGGGGTCTTCGGGTCAATGGCCAGAGCCCGATCGAGAGCCGCCGCGCCTGGCTTCAGCTCCTCGGGCGACGGTGGCGCCCAAATCGGGTGATACCAGGTCCGCGCCACGCCCCAATAGGCCATGGCGCAGGTCGGGTCCGCCTTCGCGGCATCGTTGAACGTGAGGCGCGCTTCCTCATAGCCGAATGAATGGAGTAGAGCCGCTCCGCGGGAGATCGCCGCTTGCGCCGTGGCGTTGCAGGAGGTGGGAAAGTCCACCGTGCCGAGGCCGGCAACGGCGTGCTGGTGTTGCGAGTGATCTTCCTGTGCGGTGGCGAGCACAGCGTAGAGAATCAACAGCCAGAGTCGCATACATCCTCCCCGATTGGCGTAAGCCAGTCCCTCAGTTTGCCCAATTCGATCGCCTCAACCCAGTGAATTTGATTGAGTGTGCCTGCGGGCATTTTACCCCAGCGGGGTATCTGCTTGACACAGGTCGGTGCGGCTGGCAGCAATTTGTGGGGCGGGCGGCCCCGCCCGCGCGGGGGGCCCTGCCTCCGCTTGCGGCAGCGGGGCGGGGGCGGCCCGGCCC
>JADGNS010000528.1 GCA_017883355.1 Candidatus Solibacter sp. | reverse complement strand
GAGCGCGCAGGGACAGTACCTGCTGTGGAGAGACATTCCCAACAACCGGCAACTGCGCGTCACCGAAGAGGACGGCCACGTCAGCGTGTTCCGCAGCCCGTCGGGCTATAGCAACGGGAACACGTTCGATGCGCAAGGCCGGCAACTGTCCTGCGAACACGCCGGTCGCCGCGTGGCGCGCTACGAGCACGATGGCTCTGTGACCGTGATCGCCGACAAGTACAACGGCAAGCCGTTGAACTCGCCCAACGACGTCGTCGTGCATCCCGATGGCGCCATCTGGTTCACCGACCCGCCCTACGGCATCATGGGCAATTATGAAGGATTTGCCGCACGGCAGGAGAACAAAGAGGCGGTCTACCGCGTGGACCCGCAGACGGCGCGCGTCGACATGGTGACCGACGCGCCGGACAAGCCCAACGGCATCTGCTTTTCGCACGATTACAAGAAGCTGTACGTCGTCGATACCGGTGCGCCGAGCGACATCAAGGTCTTCGACCTGACAGGGAATAAGCTGAGCGGTGGGCGCCAGTTCACGGACATGAAGCTCAAGGGCAAGGCGGGTGGGAGCGACGGGATCCGCGCCGACGAGGACGGCAACATCTGGGCGGCGGCCAACGGCGGCGCGGGATACGACGGGGTACACATATTTTCGCCGCAAGGGCAACGCATCGGCATGATCCTGCTGCCCGAGATCTGCGCCAACGTCTGCTTCGGCGGGCCCAAGCGGAACCGGCTGTACATGGCGGCCAGCCAGTCCCTCTACTCGGTGTTTGTCGGAACGCGCGGCGCGCACGTCTCGTAAAGTGGCATAAGGCGGAGCCTTATGCCACTCTGGTGCTTATGCCAGCGGTAGAACTCGATCGTGTCACCAAGACTTTCGGCGAGGTCACGGCGGTGGACGACCTCTCCCTCGGCGTTCCCGAAGGCAGCGTCTTCGGTTTCATCGGTCCGAACGGAAGCGGGAAGACGACCACCATCCGCATGATCGTCAATATCTTCTATCCCGACCGGGGGCAGATCCGCGTGCTGGGCGACGTGATGTCGCCGGCGCGCAATCACCTGCTCGGATACCTTCCCGAGGAACGCGGCCTGTACCGCAAGATGCACGTGCGCCCCCTGCTGGAGTTTTTCGGCGAACTCCGCGGCGGACGCAAGGTGGGCCGGGAGGTGGCCGGCTGGCTGGCCCGGCTTGACCTGGCGCAGTGCGCCAATCGCCGCGTCGATACGCTCAGCAAAGGCATGAGCCAGCGGGTGCAGTTCATCGCGGCGGTGGTGCCGGAGCCCAAGCTGCTGATTCTCGACGAACCCTTCACCGGGCTCGATCCGGTGAGCGCCGATGTGCTGCGCGAGGCCATCCTCGATCTGCGGCGGCGCGGCGCCACGGTCATTCTCAGCACCCACGATATGACGGTGGCCGAAACCATGTGCGATCACATCTGCATGATCTTCCGGGGGAAGAAGGTGCTGGATGGAACGCTGGCGTCGATTCAGGACCAGTACTCCAACGATACGATTCGCGTGGCCGTGGGCGGAGGACTGGCGATGCTGGACGATTTACCCGGCGTGGAAAAGGTGCGCGATCTCGGCCAGGTGCAGGAGTTGCGCATGGCTCTGGGCTGCGACCCGCACCAGGTGCTGCGCGCGCTGGTGGAGCGCACGCGGGTGACCAGCTTCTCGATCGCCAAGCCTTCGCTGCACGACATCTTCGTGCGCATTGCCGGTCCGGCGGCGGAGGAGGAGGTGGGGGTTGACTAATATGTTGCGGAAAATTCTGCTGATGGCCAGGCGCGATTACCTCGAGAGCGTGCGTACCAAGGCCTTCATTATCGGTCTGGTGGTGGCGCCGATTCTGTTCGGCGGAGGCATATTCGGGGTCGCCCTCATGAAGAAGAAGCCCGACCTGCGCGACAAACGCATCGCGGTGCTCGACCGCACGGGGGTGGTGGCGGGGTTGTTGGCACAGGCGGCGGCAGAGAAAAATGCCAAGGAGGCTTACGACAAGGTCACGCACGCGCAGACCGCGGCGCTCTATGTGCTGGAGGCGGTGGCGCCGGCGCCTGGCGACCCGGAAGAGCAGCGCCTGGCCCTCTCCAACCGCGTGCGCAGCCGCGAGCTCTTCGCCTTTCTGGAGATCTGGCCGCAAGCGCTCCACCCCGGCCAGGAGATCAAGGCGCCGGCGCGGACCGTGGGCTATTACACCAACGCGGGCGGCATCGATACCACGCGCAACTGGCTCCGCGATCCGCTCAACCGGGCCGTGCGCAGCGTGCAACTGGCACAACTGGGCGTACAGGGCAGCCATTTCGAGGATCTGCTGACTCCGGTGGCCATCGATCCGTTGAGCCTGCTGGCGCGCGACGCCAAAACCGGCGCGCTGCAACAGGCGAAGAAGAAGGACGAGGTGGCGGAGTTCGTAGCGCCGTTCGGCATGGTGATGCTGCTGACTATGATCGTGATGGTGGGCACCGCGCCCATGCTGTCCGCGGTCACGGAGGACAAGAACCAGCGTATCTTCGAAATGCTGTTGGGCCTGGCCACGCCGATGGAACTGATGGCGGCGCGCGTGCTGGCGGCGCTCGGCCGTTCGCTCACCAGTTCGGCGTTCTACATCGTCGGCGCGCTGTTGGTGCTCGAAGGGATGGCGATGATGGGCTCGGTGCCGCTCTATCTGCTGCCCTGGTTCTTCGTCTACCTGGTGGCGGACGTGATCATGCTGAGCAGCTTTGCCGCGGCACTGGGCGCCGCCTGCAACAGCCCGCAGGACGCGCAGAATCTGGCGGTAGTGTTGGTTGCGCCGATTATGATTCCGTTCTTCGTGATGATGCCGGTGATGACGGCTCCCAACGGCGCTATGGCCACCGTGATGAGCCTGTTCCCGCCGTTCACACCGGTGGTGATGCTGCTGCGCCAGTGCATGCCGATGGGAGTTCCGGCATGGCAGCCCTGGGTAGGACTGGCGGGTGTCCTGGTGTGGACCGTCGGCGGAACGTGGGTGGCCGCGCGCATTTTCCGCGTCGGCATTTTGATGCAGGGTCAGCCGCCCAAGCTCTCCGAGATCGTTCGCTGGGCGTGGGCCGGATAGCGATTCGCGCGCGTTAGCGGCCGCGCCGCTTGCCGCTGACGTATTCCGACATGGCGATGCGCACTTCCGCGAAGTGCACCTCCGCCCGATTGACCTGGTCTTCCAGCTCAGGCCAGTTCCTCTGGGGCGCGCCGGCCTCCACGGCCCGGCACAGTTCGGCCAGGCCCTCGGCGCCCATCTGCCTGGCGGCGCCGCGCACCGAGTGGGCTTCCGCCTTCACTCTGTCGGCATCGAACCGCGCCACGGCCTCGTGCAGGCGTTGGAGCCGGCTAGCGGTGTCGTCCTGAAAGGAGTCGATGAGCTCTAACACAATGCTGTCGTCTCCGGCCTTCTCAATGTCCTTCAGGCTCTCAGGCACGATCCACATGGTTTGACTCCAGTCCATTCCGATGATTGCAGCGTAACTTACTTGCGCGGTGTCGCGCTGCCGGGGGCGACGTCGTCGCCGGTCAGGCGAAGGGCCGGTTGCGGGGATTGCGCGGCGAGCGGGCTCAGCAGGAAGGCACTCAGCGCGACCATTGACAGGCCCAGAGTATGGGTGCGGGACATAAGCCTACGATACCGCCATTGCGGGGAGAAGCGCGTCCCATTATGCTGGTAACCGTAACCGCCATGAGTTTACGAACTGGAACGCGCATCGCTCTTGGAATCGCCGCCGGCGCTCTGCTGCTTTGGACCGCGGCCGCACAACAGCAAAAAACCAACCCTGGTGACCTGGGTTTCACCGACACGCCGATTCTGCCCGGCATGAAATGGCATGTACACGATCCGGACCGGCCGCACCCGCCGGTGGTGACACCGGGGGCGACGCCCTTCGCGCCGCCATCGGACGCGACGGTGCTTTTCGACGGCAAGGATCTCTCGAAGTGGGTGCAGATGGGCCGGGGCGCCGACGCGGGCAAGCCGATCGCGCCGACCTGGCCGGTCAAAGACGGGTACTTCGAATGCGCCGGCAACGGCGACCTGATGACGCGCGAGAAGTTCGGCGATGTCCAACTGCACGTGGAGTGGAGCGAGCCGGCGGACGTGAAGGGCACCAGCCAGGCGCGCGGCAATAGCGGCATCCTGATCATGAGCCGCTACGAGATCCAGGTGCTCGACGCGTTCCGGAATCCCACGTACGCCGATGGGCAGGCGGGGGCGATCTACGGGCAGTGGCCGCCGCTGGCCAACCCGGCCCGACCCACGGGCCAGTGGCAGGCGTACGACATCGTGTTCGAAGCGCCCGGGTTTGAAGGCGAAAAGCTCACCAGGCCGGCCTACGTCACGGTGTTCATGAACAACGTGCTGATGCACAACCGCAAGGAGATGATGGGCGCCATGGTGTACCGCAAGGTGGCAACTTATGTAGCGCACGGAGCGGAAGAGCCGCTGGCACTGCAGGACCATCACAATCCGGTACGCTACCGGAATATCTGGATACGGCGTCTGCGGCACTACGATGAACCTGAAAAATAAGGCGGGGCAGGCGCTTACGCCTGCCAAACCCACACGCTGGCGATTCTTTCGCAGCTCTATGAGTAGGGCAATTCTGCTGCTGGCCGGCGTGTTGCTGGCGGCGGGGGCGCTCCCCGCTCAAACCAACTA
>JADGNS010000527.1 GCA_017883355.1 Candidatus Solibacter sp. | reverse complement strand
GCTGGAACTGGCTATCTCCGAAACACCTGCCATCGGCTGGCAGGTTTTCGGACCGTTCGGCAGCGGAGTGGTCTTTTTGCGCACCGCCCTGGTGCGCCTCCTTTGGTATGGGCTAAATCCGGCCTCGGGATCAACCGCCATGCCGCAAGGCTGGTTGCACGGACGACTGGGGGCGATCGCGGCTATCGAGGCAGACCACAGCGGGGTGGAGCTGCTTTTAGTGAAGCTGTTTGAGGGTGACACCGAGCGGTTTGTCGCCTGGATTAGCGAACGGACAACATCATTGGTTCACGCTTACGATCTGGAAATGCGGGATACCGATCTGGAAACGCTGACCAATTTTATCGGGGCCAAGGCACGTCGCACCTTGCCTTTCGCCGCACCAGACCAAAACGCCGCTGTCACACAGAAGGACCGGGATTGGATTCTTCCGTTTCTGGCTGAGGACTGGAGGCAACCGTGAACGTTCCGGCCTCAAAACCAGTCCACACGATAGGCTTTCGGGCTTAAGAAAGCAGTCGGCGACTTCTGGAAACGCCATTCAGGATGTGGCACTCGCCTCGATCATCGCACTGATGGTCTCGAGTGCATTACCCTCCAGGCGATTGTTCACGAAAATCAGCGTCTTCTTCTTTGCGCCTGCCGCCTTTCCCTCGTTGATGAGATCGGCGCCGGCTTTGCGGGCTTCGTCATTAACCTCCTTCGTCTTGTCGTAGGGCTGGAAGGCTTTGACCGCGGCCTCATACTTGCGGCCTGGTTTTAACAGAAAGCGGGCGGCCACAAGTTCGGGATTGGTGCGACTGCCAGGTAACGACATTTGTTCGCTTACCGGCGGCATGGCATCCCACGAATTGAGCACGTGCGTGATATCGTGGCGGGAGAGGCAGTCGAAGTATCCGGGCGCCAACCAGTTCTTGTTTCGCATCTCCACGGCGAAAGGCCAACCTTTTGGCAGATTGCCGAAGAACTTGTCCAGGTCAGCCACAAAGTCGCGACCGTGCTCGTAGTCACTCGGATAGAACCGGGAGAACTCGAACATCACAACGCCGACATTGGCATGGATATGTTCGTACGGCTTGAGGAATGCTCGACTGAACAAGTCCGCGTTCAGGAAGTTTTCGTTAGGCTTGCCGGCGCGAACGCCGAAGCGCGGAAGGTTCGGAAACTTCCTCACCGTGATTTCATCGGTGACCTTGAACCCGAACTGGAAATCGGACGGCACTTGTGCCACCAGGCCATCGAGATACTTCTCGCTCGGAAACGTGTAGTAGGCCGCATCGACACAAACCGTCTTGAACACCTCGGCGTATTCGGCGAGGCAGGAGCGCTCGAACCGAGTCGTGGCGACCTTGCCGCGATACTCATAGCGAGCGGGAGCGTAGAGCTGATTTAACCAACCTTCATATTTCCACGAAGACGTGCCGATAAAAACGCCCTGGGCAGCGAGTTCCGTCGCCTTCAATTTCATCTGTTCCCGCTCGAAGGGCATGCACAATTCTACCGCGGGTGTTTCCGGATGGCGAGTCTTGGCGATTCTCCGCTCGGCCGACCAATTCCAATCGAGTGCGGTGGACCCGGGGCGACGCGCAATCATGCCGGCCCGCGCAAAGTGCCACCCGCGCCCCGGAGGCCGTTCCCAGCAAATCATCCGGCAATCGGTGCCTTTTGATCTGCTGCCTTGCGGCTTCGCGCTGCGCTTCCGTGCGCAAGCGCTTCATGAACCCACGAGGCAACGCTGGCGACTTGCCACTCACGACGCTCGGGGAGTTGGCCTCCGGTCGTGAGAGGCCGCGCACGCGATTCTTGATTTCATGAGAGAGGGAAGCGTCGAGGACCTTCTCAATGCACTCAGCGAACGGAAGAGATAGGGAGCCGCCAGCACAAGCTTTTTGCAGTGTGCGCCTCACGCTTGCGGGTTTACAATCGAGCTTGAACCCGGTTTTTAGCGCGGCAACGAACTCCTCGTGAAAAACCTCCGGAGCAATCCCTTTCCTCACCAAGGTTACATCAATGAACTGTCGGAGTTCGCCGTTGTGCGTGAGCTGCCGAAGCTGGCCCAGCTGCCTCAGGTCACCTGGCGGTTGCCGGGCTGAAATTCCGCCGGAGCTTGCTCCTGGAGATGCTGGCCTTGCAACACCAACTGCTCGTGCTGAGCCGGAGCTCCATGCGACCACGCCTGACGCCGCTGGACCGGGGCCTTTGGGCCTGGCTTTCGCAAGCCTGGGGCGGATGGAGGAGTCGGCTGTGCTTGGTTCAACCCAGTATCGTAGTATTAAGTCTGATCAGTCCTTTGGTTTCCCCCTTTGGCCAGCTGCCCTGCGACGGCGCCGCCACTCCTCCCACTTCTGGAGCACCCGCTCGGACTTCCGGAGGTCGACCAAGTGCTTCCCTCCCAGATCATCCGGCTCCAGGATAGCCATCCGCGGCGCCGGCGGCTTGGCACCGTCAAATCGAACCCCGTAGCCAGCCTTGCCGCCATCGTCCACCACCCAGCGCTCGACCTGATTTCGGAACAGTATCCGTACACAGCGCGCCGTGAGCATCGACTTGAGGTCTAAGCCCAGCCCGGGCACCTGTAGCTTCAGCCCCTCGAGGAATCGGGATGGGAACCTCCGGAAAAGCTCGATGCGATCGAGCTGGCCGCGTATGGCTTCACGAAGCCGCTTGCGGCTGTCGAGCTTGGCCGTATCCGAGGCCAGCCCGCGAATCAACGCAGAAGCATCCTCGGCCGAGAAATCCTGCTTCGCCGCGAGCTGGTGGCGCAGGTCCCCGGCCTGGGCGCGAAGCGCATCCCGCCGGGATCGCACGTCCCGGACCTCGCCGGCCACCTCCTCCACGTCCCCGGTCAGCTTGGCAAGCTCGACCAGCTTCTTGAGCTGCCGCCCGAGATCTGTAGCGCGCGCCTCAGCGGTCTCCAGCTCCTTTTTCAACTTCTGGACCTCGGCATCCCGCCCGGCGGTTAATGCCGTCCAGTCCATGTCCACCAAGTAGTTGAGGATGAGGCGCTCAAGGGCGCCGTAGGGCCACGAGAATATCGGCTCTTCTGGATGCACGCGGCGGTAGTCGGAGATCACGTACACCCACGTGACCGCCTTGTCGCCGTGATCCTTATACCACATCGAAAACTCGGGGTGCTCGCCATCCTTCAGAAGCCCCTGGAACAGGTTGGCCCCCCGATCACACAGCGGCCCCTTGGGGCCAGAGCCCCGCGCCTGCACCCGCAGGAAGGTGTCTTCGTCGATGACCTGTGGGTAGTAGCCCTTGATCGCCGGTCCCGCAGGCCGCCGCTTCCAGTCGCTCCCGCCCACCGTGAGCGTCGAGTGCGGGACCAGCTCCCCCAGCACCGCCCGGTTGGTCAAGATCTTCTGGATATAGGAGTAGTGCCAAGCTTCGGCCATCTTGCCCTTCACACCCCAGGTCGGCACTCGCCGCAGGTGGCGGTTGAAGAACTTCGCCATCCTCTGCTTCCCCCAGCCGCGTAGCGCCAGCCAGAAGATCAGCCGCACGATCTTGACGCGGTCCGGGATCTCTTCATACCGCTTCTCGTCCTCCGACAGCCGTACCCAACCGGGGCATACGCTCCCCATGGGCCGCTTCTCCTCGATCGCCAGCTTGCGCTTCTGCTCCCATGCCTTTCCCAGCCGGTTCGAGAGGAGAGCGCTGAAGTTGTTGGCGCTCCACAGCGCGCCGATGCTCATCATCAGCTGCCCCATGTTCTTGTTGATCGTCTCCTGCGAGAACCACTGCCGATCCACCAGCGTCACGATGTCCACGCCGGCCTCCAGGATGCTCAGAAACATCTTGAAGGCGGTCGAGGTCTGCTGTCGCGTCAGGCGATCGAAGGCTTCGACGATCAGCACGCTCCCCTTGGGCACGCGCCCCTGCTCGATCAGCTTCAGAATGGTTCCCAGGGCGCCTTCGGTCAGATGCTTCCCCTTGTAGGCGGATTTGCCCTCATCGTAAAACCGCCGCGACTTCTCCAGAACCAGATGGCTCTCCTGGCAGAACTTCTCACACTCCTCTAGCTGCCGCCGCTTGGAGTCGCCCTTCTTTTGCTCCGGCGTGCTGAATCGAATGTAGGAATACGCGAGCCTCATCGTCCGCCTCCAGTTCTATCCGGTGCCGAACAGGCTCGACACCCGCCGCCGCACGGAGCAGGCTTCAGCCCATGAGATGTGATACGCAGATTTCGTTTTTGCATCATAAATAAATGGACAGGATAGCGCAAGATACATTCCTGATGTTTGGACCGCCAGGCTCGGGCGAATCAGAAACGCTGGATTTCCAGTATCAACTCAATCTGATAGCCACGATCTCACCAAGGGCGGTTGAGGTCGGGACGCCGTTTTCGGTTGTTCCGAACTCGCGCTTGCAGGCTTAGGTCTGGTGAGCTTTCAGGAGGTACCCGTGCCAGAATTGACGCGCTGTCTATTGCCGTCATCTCCTCGTCGATTACCCCGAGCAACTCTTGCCGGCCCTGCCGAGTCGCTGCTGAACAGGTGAACACCGCCGGCGGCTTTTCGAACCACGCCGCAATGCGATCTGTAAAGGCTGCGATGTTCGTCTGCGCCGTGACGGCGGATATCTTGTCGGTCTTGGTGAAGACGAAGACGAACGGCACGGCGTGGCGCACGAGCCATTCCACGAACTCGAGATCAATTGCTTGCGGTGCCAGACCGGACTC
>JADGNS010000526.1 GCA_017883355.1 Candidatus Solibacter sp. | reverse complement strand
CTTGCTCCTGCAATGCCTTGATGAGCAGGTCGTTCTTCGGCCCGCTCCGCGAGGCGATGGCGTAATCGGTCAACAGAATCGCCACGCACAAGGCGATCAGGATGCCGGAGATCCAAGCGGCGCGTCTCATGACAGCGTCACCAGTTGCGCCTTGGCGCGCGCCAGGTCGCCATCGCGCGGGCAGGATGCGTAACAGCGGGCGCAATACAGACAGTCCTTGCGCACGGCGCGCATGTGGTCGATGGCGCCGTAGGGGCAGGCTTCGGCGCATAGCCCGCAATCGAGTTCCTTGTCCGGCGTGATGGTAACGCCGCGCCGCGCGAGGCGCGTACACCACGCTAGCAATCCGCCGTACGGGCACAGGTAGCGGCAGTAGGGCCGTCCCACGAACATGCCGAGCACGAGAAAACCGCCGCCCAGCAGCAGCATGTGAGGCGCGCCGGTGCGGCGGAAGAAGCCAACGAAGGGATCGAAGCGGCAGATCAGGAAGTCGCGCCCGAGGGCGGGTTTGATGGCCAACAGGATGGCGAGCGCGAGATAGACGTACTTCAGCAGTCCCAGCGCGCGGTCGAGCCGCGGCGGCACGCAGAGGGGCTTGAGCACCACCAGTTCCTGAATCGCGCCGAGTGGACACACGCCGCCGCAGAAGGCGCGCCCGAAAAACAGCGCGACCACCAGGGGCAGGAAGAAGACCGCAGTCACCACCATGGGGATGGCGTAGGTTCGGTCGGTGAGCGCCACCGCCACGTTCTGAATCGACCCGATGGGGCAAACGCAGCCTTCGCGATAGAAGCCGAAGTAGGCTAGCGAACCGATGCTGAGCGCGAGCACCCATTTCCGGCTGCGCCGCTTGAGCACCAGCCAAACTGCAGCTCCCATCGCCGCCGCCAGGATGAGCACATCCAACACTTGCAGCAAAGCGTCGCGCGGCAGGGGCTTCTGGACGGCGGGCGTCTTGTAGCCGCCGCCGATGGTATCCGCCTGCGGCGCGGTTTCGACGGGACGCGAATAGGGGATGGCCTGGGCGCTGAGCGTGGGGACGAAGGAGAAGAAGAGGAAGAGGAGCAGAAGTAAGAACGCTCCCGACCTCAGGGTCGGGAGCGTTTGCGTAGAAATAGGTGCCCCCCTCATTCGGTGCGGTGCAGGCTCTCTGGCGAACGCAGAGCCTGTTCCACCGGAATTTGATGCAGGGCGTCCTTGGGGCAGCTCCTGGAGATGGCGCAACGGTTGCAGTTCACGCATTTGTCGTAGCGCACGCGCAGGACAATCGATCCCAGCCCGAGCGGTTCCTTGCACTTCATGACGCACTTGCCGCAGCCGTCGCACTTCTCCTCGTCGATGACGTATTCGTAGAAATTGTTGGCCGGGTCTTCGGGGTCGGCCTTGCCGATGGGCTTGCGCGCAATGGCGTCGCGCGGGCAGAGTTTTTCGCTGGGCAGCCCTTTCTCATCCACGGCGCTGGTGATGTTGAAATAGGCCGGACAGATATTGCAGCGCCCGCATTTTGCGTACTCGTTGACCGCCCGCACCGCCGAGAGGGCGACCACGCATTCCGTGGTGCAGAGCTTGCATGCCTCCGCGCCGGTATCGCCCAGGCGGCTGTTGATGCAGCGCGCCGCATCCACCTGCCAGACCACCTGTCCGTGGGCTTTCTGCACGAGGAACAGGGCGCCGCCGCCGAGCGTGGCGAGCACGCCGCCGCGGACCACACCGTGCAACACATCGCGCCTGCTTACTGGTTCGCTCATACGGTCACCGGTTCAAAAACAAAGATGGCGAGCTTAACCGTGTCGGCGACGTAGACCACGCCCCGCGCATTCACCGCCACGCTCATGTTCTTGCAGTTCGGGTCGAACGGGGCCGAGGCGATCACCGCCATCAGGTTGCCCTCGAAATCGTAGACCTTGGCGCGCGGGCCGGCCTTTTCGGTGACGTAGATGCGGTCGCGCACGGCCACATTGGTGGGGTTGCAGCAGCCGCCAAATCCCGCCGGATCGGTGCCGTGAAAACGGCCGATGTGGCCGAGCAATTCCCCGGTCGGCAGGTAGCGCTCCACGCGGTGCTTGCCCGGGTTGGCCGCGTGGATCACGCCTTTGGCGTCCACCGCGAAATCCACCACGCCGTTAGGGATCAGGAAACCGTTCACCGGATTGTTCTTGCCGATGGTGTTGAGGAATTTTCCGTGGCGGTCGAAGTGACGGATGGCGCGGTCCGCGGCGTCCCCGGCAAGCACGCCGTCCTTGACAAAACCGATCGACGTCACGCGCCCCAGCAGGGCTTCGTCGCGCCATGTGTCCACCAGTTTTCCCGCGCCGTCGAAAATCTCAATTTGGCGCAGTTGGCCCGCGTATACGGTGCCATCGCCCGCCACCGCCACCGAAAGCACCGGCCGCGCCGTGGTCCAGCGCCGCTTCACAGTGCCCGCCTTATCGAACACCGTGATCCCGGAATCGCCGGCCGCATAGAGTTGTCCGTGCGCATCCACCGCGAGCCCGCGCAACGAGGTCGCGAACTGGCCGGGCGCGCCGCCCTTGCCGCCAATGACTTGAATCTGCCGGTACTCCATCACGCTATTCCTTACCCGCCCACGTTCACGCACACCATCTTGGTCAGGTCCCGCAAAACCAGTTTGCCGTCGGACAAAGCCATGGGGCCCCAGACCTCCTGCCCCGCCAGGACCTGCGCGCTGGCCAGTTCGTTGTACCCGGTCGTGCTGCCCTCGATCAGCCGCAGTTTGCCCGTGTCGCCGTCCATCACAAAGAACATGCCGTCGGCCATCATAAAGCTGCCCAGCCCGAAGGAGGCTTTGCCCTCGCTGGTCCAGACCTCTTTGCCGTCGAAGCTCAGGCAGGTGAACAGGCCGCGCTTTTTCTTGCCCACGGCGAACATGTGGCCTTTGTACACAATCGGCGTGTGCACCTCGCTGTTCCACTCGTTGTTCTTCATGTCGAACACGGCTTCGGCCTTGAACGCTTCGCCGGTGCGGCGCACGCGGACCATCACGCTGCCCGCGTCGTAACTGCCGGTCATGAAGACCCGCTCTTCGTCCACCGCGATGGGCGAGGGCGCCACCGCCACGTTGAACTTGCGGCCGAACTCCCAGAGCAGCTTGCCATCCTTGGCGGAGACGCCCAGCGGACCCTTGAGCGTCCCGTAGAGGTATTGCTTGACCCCGCCCAGGACCGCCGGCATCACCGAAGAATGCGACATCAGGTACCCCCCCGGGTTCCCCGGGTTCCCCGGGTTCGCCGGGTTCGGGGTGCGCCACAGTTCCTTGCCGGTGGCTTTGTCGAGCGCTACCAGGATGGCGGCGCCGCCGGTGGCGATGATCAGGCGGTCGGCTTCCTGCAAGGGGCACTGCCCGTTGTACCAGGAAGGAATCGTGGCTTTGTATTCCGTGACCAGGCTCTTGCGCCAGATCTGTTTGCCGGTCTTCGCGTCGAGGCAGTGCAGCACGGCCTTCGGGTCAAGGGAGCAGACAAACCGGCTGTCCACCGCCGGAACGGTGCGCGTGATGGCGTGGTTGGGACGGACTTCGCGCGCTTCGCGGAACTGCCAGACCAGTTTGCCGTCGGTCAGGGAGCGGCAGTTGACGCACCACTCGCTTTTCGCCTCATCGTAGTCGTGGTGATAGACGCGCCCGCCCACGATAGCGGCGGCGGCATATCCCTGGGTCACCGGGACCGACCACAGAACCTTGGGCCCACTGGCCGGCCATTTGCGCAACAGGCCCGTCTCTTTGGAGATGTTGTTTCGGTCCGGTCCGCGGAACTGCGTCCAGTCCGACCCCTGGGCCGCCGGCAGCAGGGAGGCAGCCCCCGCGGCGCCAACACCGATGATCCAACCTCGCCGGGTGTACATTCAGAACTTCTCCTGGGTTGTAGAAAAGAACAACACCTTTGCACGTAGTATAACTCGATATTCAGGCCTGAAGATAGACAGAGGGTGCCCGGGCGCACGCGGGATTTGGGACAGGCAAGGGCGCACCAGAACCCTCAATTGGAAGTGCTTGCAAATGAGGCGGAATCGAGCTGGCTACTTGCGTTCCTGGAGGCTGGTATCGGCACAAGCCAACTCGAAAAGCCTGGTCACGGTTCGCCAATTCCGCCCCGTGGAGATGGTGGCGAGTTTGGAATCGAAGTAGGCGTTGGTCAGTTTGGTATTCCCCGCCCCGTTCGGACATTGCAGATAAATCTCCCGGCCGCGCACGACGCAGGCATCCGGCGGCGAGCGGAGCGGGTCGAGCGCCGCGACGCGGTGGGCATCCGGTTGACTCGCCAGGAACAGGACGTGGAGCCAACTCTCGGACGCTCCCGCAGCCAAAAACGGGTTATTCCTCATGGCCTCGCCCAGTTCCTCCACCGTCCGCAACACCACCGGAGTTCGATAGCCGAAACGGTCCGCAATGCCCGCGGCGATCAGGCCGGGGAGCCCTTCCGCCTTGGCGGGGCTGGCCTGGAACAGCACATTGCCGCTCTGGATGTAGGTTCGGACATCGGCGCATCCGGCGTCGGCGAAAAGGCGAGCCAGATCTTTCATCGGCAGCAGGTTCTTGCCGCCGACATTGATCCCGCGCAACAGGGCCACGTACGTGTGCAGGTTTACCCCAAGTCCGCAATCAACCGCTGGATGTTATCCTTCTCTTCCTTCGCCGGATTGAACTTCAACGCCTCGCGAAGCTGATCGAGCG
>JADGNS010000525.1 GCA_017883355.1 Candidatus Solibacter sp. | reverse complement strand
CTGATGACGGCGCCGGCTGCGGCGGCGCGGGTGGCGGGGGCGGGTTGAACTGCGTGGTCGCCGCGGAAGTTGGCGGGGCGACGGGGCTCTGGAACATCTTCGTGAATTCGCCGGGTTCCTGTGAGGGACCGCTCCCTGACGGTCGCGGCTCGGATTGGGGCATCGATTGGGAGGGCGCCTGTGGTGGTGGCGCCGGGGCCGCGGGCGAACCGGCTACGGGAAGCTTCCAGAAGGTCGCTTTGCCGAAGTCCCTGGCCGTTGCCGCGGCACGATCCTGCTCCGCCAGCCACACGTCGAGCCGCTGATACGGCGGCGCCACCGTGACTACGTACGTCGCGCCCTGGTGTTCGCCCACCTCGATCAACTGTGCCATCGACTGCGGCTGCAAGCCGCGCAGGCGCAGCAGGAATGCTTCGTTTTCCGGGGTCTTCCCGCCCAATAGCAGGTGCACCGTCACGTCGCGGCCGGTGCTCATCTGCCGGGCGCGATAACTCCGTACGCCTTCCCCAGGCAGCAACTCGATCAACTGATACTTTTGCAGGAATTCCATATGCCCTCACGTCGCGTTTTCCATCATGCTACCTTCGCCGTCAGGAGTCCAGTGCCGGACGGCTATGGTAAAGTATCCGCACAGGCTTATGAAGCTGCTTTCGAGAGTAGTCTGGTCGGAAGGCATGCACTTGGGACCACACCATTTCCAGGTGCAGAGCCGCTACTTCGAAGATTCGATCCAATTCGCCACGTCATCGCTGTGGTTTGCCTCCTACGGTCTGGCGGGCCTGGAGTTGGATGCGGACGCGCTGTACAACGGAAGCGTCTCCCTGCTGCACGCGCGCGGCATCCTGCCCGACGGCCTGCCGTTCAACATGCCGGAATGCGACGAGCTGCCGGAGCCGCGGGCCATCGCCGATCTGATCCCGCCTACGCGCGACGGCGTGATCGTGCTGCTGGGCATTCCTCCGTTCCGGCCCAATGGACTGAATTGCACACTCGGCGCGCCGACGCCGGTAGATGCCCGGTACGCGTCCCAGGCCACGACGCTGCACGACGAAGTCTCCGGCGTGGACGAGCGCAGCGTGCAGTTGGGCCGCAAGAATCTGCGCCTGCTGCTGGATACGGAGCTCGCCGGCGACCTGGTGACCATCCCGGTAGCGCGCGTGGTGCGCGATGGCGCCGGCCACTTCGCCTACGATCCCGGATTCGTGCCGCCCGTGGTGCAGATTGGCGCCAGTTCGCGGCTGCTCCAGTTGTTGCAGCAAATGATCGAGATTCTGGACGAGAAGGGCGCCGCGCTGGGCCGCGATGCGGGTAATTCGCGCAGCGATTTCTCGACGCGCGAAATTGCCGCGTTCTGGCTGTTGCACGCCGTCAATTCCGCGCTGGTGCCCCTACGCCACCTGTTGATCGCCAAGCGCGGGCACCCCGAAGAGCTCTTCGTCGAACTCTCGCGGCTGGCAGGCGCCCTGTGCACCTTCTCCCTCGATTCGCGGCCCCGCGACCTGCCGCTGTACGATCATCGGAACCTGACCGACTGTTTCAATGAGTTGGACCGGCACATCCGCACCCACCTGGAAACCGTCCTGCCCACTAACTGCATCACCATCCCGCTGGTGGCGGCCGGCGACTGTTACTACGAGGGCAAGATCACCGATGCGCGTTGTATGGGCAATTCCCGCTGGGTGCTGGCCGTGCGGGCCGGCATCGCGGAGGCCGACCTGATGACGCAGACGCCGCAACTGGTCAAGGTCTGCACGCCGGTCTTCGTGCGCGAACTGGTCAACCGCGCCCTGCCGGGCATGCCGCTGACCCATCTGCCGATACCGCCGTCCGCGATTTCCGCGCGCGTCGAAACGCAGTATTTTGGGATCAGCAGGGTGGGGCCCTGCTGGAACCACATGCTGCAAACGCGGCAAGTGGGGGTGTATGTCCCCAGCGCGTTTCCCAACCCCGAACTGCAGGTCTTAGTAGTGCTCGAAAACTAACCTATGTCTCCTTCGGCCGATATCCGCAGACCAGAGAATCTGGCACTCCTGTTCCAGGACGTGCTCACCGCCATTGTCCGCCTGCGCGCCAACCGCCAGGGCGTGACCGACGCGAATGCCTTCCGCCACCATACGCGCGAGGCCATCAAGACCGCGGCCAGCCAGGCCCTCTCCGCCGGCTACACCGCGGACGACACGCGCCATGCGACCTTCGCGGCCGTCGCCTTTCTCGATGAATCGGTGCTCAATTCGCAAAACCCGATTTTTGCGGAGTGGCTGCGCAAACCGCTCCAGGCCGAGTTGTTCGGCACCCACACGGCCGGCGAGGAATTCTTCGTCGCCTTGCAGCAACTGCTGGGCCGGGGCGATTCGGCGGACCTTGCCGACCTCATCGAGATTCACTATCTGTGCCTCCTGCTCGGCTTTGGCGGCCGGTATAGCGCCGGAAATCGTGGCGAGCTGGTGCAGATCATGAACCTGACCGGCGAAAAGATCCGGCGCATCCGGGGACGCTTTGGCGGGCTGTCGCCGGCCTGGCAACCGTCGAAAGAGAAAGCCGTCAGCCAGACCGATCCCTGGATCAAGCGCTGGGGAATCGTGGCGGCGGTCTGCGCCGGGGTCACCGTGCTTCTGTTTGCGGGCTACCTGTTCGGCCTGAGTTCCGTGGTGTCGCAGTTGCGAACCCTTGCCACGCAGGGTAAGGGTTAGGAGTCTCCCATGCCGACACTCTATCTCATCTTCGGCCTCGTGCTGATCGTATTGATCGCGCTGGTAGTCCTGTGGTTCATTCTGAAGAGGAACAAGGCCAACGCCGCGGCGGCGGCCAACGCCGATGCCACCGACCAGGGCGGCGCCGGCAGCGAAGAGGTCGACTCTTTGGTACGCGAGGCGGAGCGGCGTCTGGCCGCCTCCAAGCAGGGCGACCGGCTGGGCAACCTGCCCCTCTTCTTTCTGGTCGGCGACACGGGCAGCACCAAGACCAGCGTGATGGTGAACGCCGGGCTGGAGCCCGAATTACTCGCCGGCCTGGTCTATCGCGACAACAACATGGTGCCGACGCGAACCGCCAACCTGTGGTTCTCGCGGCGCACCATCTTCGTGGAAGCCGGCGGCAGCTTGCCCGCCGAGCCCGCCAAATGGATGCGGCTGATTCGCAAACTCCAGCCTCGTTCGTCGGTGGCCAGCAAGAGCGCGCAGGCGCCGCGGGCGGTTCTGGTCTGCTACGACGCGGAAAACTTCACCAAGCCAGGCGCCCAGGAGAGCGCTACCGCCGCCGCGCGCGTTCTGCGAGCCCGCCTCGGCGAGATGTCGCAGGCATTCGGCATCAACCTGCCGGTGTATGTGCTCTTCACGAAAATGGACCGCCTGCCGTTCTTCACCGAATACGTCCGCAATCTCACCAAAGAGGAAGCCGGCCAGGTTTTGGGCGCCACCATCCCGATGCGCGATGTACGCGCCGGCGGCGTCTATGGTGAAGAGCAGACGGCCCGGCTGACGGCGGATTTCGAACGGCTTTTCCGATCGCTGGCCGACGCCCGGCCGGAATTTCTCGGCCGCGAGACGGATGCCACCAAACAACCCGGCGCCTACGAGTTCCCTCGCGAGTTCCGCAAGATCCGTCCGGCGGTGGTGCAGTTTTTGGTGGACATCTGCCAGCCGAGCCAGTTGACCGTGGGACCGTTCCTGCGCGGGTTTTACTTCACCGGGGTGCGCCCCATCGTGATCAACGAGGTGGCGCCGGTGGCCGCCGCGCCGCAAGCGCAGGCTGGATACGGACCGGCCGCCGGCGCCACCGGACTTTTTAAAGCGGGGCAAGCCGCTCAGGCGGCGCAGGCCGCACCGCAGGCGGGCGCCGCCCGCAAGGTTCCGCAGTGGCTCTTCCTGAGTCACCTGTTCAACGACGTGCTGCTGGCCGATTCTGCCGCCATGGGCGCCACCGGGTCGAGCGTCAAAACCGGCTCCGCGCGGAGAGCGCTCTTCCTGGCCGCCGCGGTGGTGTGCCTGCTCCTCGCGATCGCGTTCACGGTCTCCTTCTTCAATAACCGCGGGCTGGAGACGCAGGCGCGCGACGCCGCCGTGGGCATTTCGTCCGCCGAGTCGTCGGGCCAGAACCTGGCCTCGCTGGACTCGCTTCGAAAGCTGGAAACGCTGCGCCAGTCGCTCGAAACCCTGGTGAAATACCGGCATGAAGGCGAGCCATGGAGCTATCGCTGGGGCCTATACACGGGGGACGCGCTGTACCCCGAAGTCCGGCGAATATACTTCGACCGTTTCCGCCAACTGCTGTTCCTGCAAACGCAGAGCGCCATGCACGATAATCTGCGCGACCTCCCCGCCACGCCGGGGCCGGAATACGCGCCCACGTATGACGCGCTCAAGGCGTACCTGATCACCACGTCGCACCACGATAAGAGCACGAAGGTCTTCCTCTCGCCGGTGCTGACGAAATGGTGGTCGGGCAATCGCGGCCCGGATGCCGACCGGCTGGCGCTGGCGCAGAAGCAGTTTGATTTTTACGCGACCGAACTGATCGAAGAGAACCCGTTCTCCAAGGAGAGCGACATCGCCGCCGTGGAGCACGCCCGCAGCTATCTCAAGCAATTCGCCGGCGCCGAGCGCGTGTACGCGTTCATGCTGGCCGAGGCCGGCAAGACCAATCCGCCGATCGATTACAACCGGCAATTCCCCGGCGCCTCGCAAGTGGTGACGGAGAC
>JADGNS010000022.1 GCA_017883355.1 Candidatus Solibacter sp. | reverse complement strand
TGGCGAACTCACGGCGGCGTTAAATTACACCAGCAACTCGCTGGATCTGGTGCTGTCCGCGCCGACCAACGGGGTGGCGCACCCCGGCCGGGGGATGTTTTGCGAATACTGGGAAGTGCCGATCAAGGTGAACCCCGCCGTTTCCGGGCGCACCATTGCCGCGCCTTTGTCCGCGCTGCCGGACTTCACGAACACGATGGTGGTGACGAATCCGATTTTTGGCCTGGTGGTCACCAACATTAATCTGACGCCACGCCGCCGGGACACGAATTATTTCCTGCGGTTCACCGGCTACCTCAACGTCCCCACCAACGGCAGCTATACATTTTATCTGAACTCGGACGATGGCTCGAAGCTCTGGCTGGATGGCAATCTGCTGGTCAACAACGACGGGCCGCATGGCGCGACGGAAGTCAGCGGCACGACCAATCTCACCGCCGGAATGCACGCGCTGGTCGTCGGCTATTTTCAGGCGACTGGAGGCCAGACATTGAATGTGAGCTGGGCCGGCCCGGCTTTGGCCAAACAGACCCTTCCGGACGCGGCGCTTCTTCTTGCCAGCGTATTGGACAGCCCAGTGCGCCAGGCAGTCTATCAAAACCTCGTTCAGGATTCCGAAATGGCTTACAACTATGCCCCGTCCTTCATGTATGATGAGACGGAGGGCCTCTACAAAATCTGGATGTGCGGCTCGGGGGATGCCCCGGGCGCGGTGGGCGGGGACAATGTGGTTTATCGGGAAGCGACTTCGCTGGCGGGATTGTTGACGACGCCGTTAACCGTGGCTTTGAAACCCAGTCTGGACCCGACCAAGTTCGATCAGATTCACGCCTGCGATCCGAATGTGTATCGCGTGGGCAACCTGTATTACCTGACCTACAGCGGCAACACGGACAACACGCAGTTGCCGGAGCGCACGCGCATCGGCATGGCGGTGAGTTATGACGGCGGGCGCACGTTCCAGCGCTTGCATGGCGGGGTGCACAACATTGAACCCAACACCAACACGTATGCCGGTGGTTATGGCACAGGCCAGTCCGCCGTGGTTCAGGCCAACGACGGCTATTTCTACATGATCTACACGGATGCGGACAGCGGGCCGATCACTGAGCGCGTAGTACGATCGCTCGATCCGGCATTTACGCCCGGGAGTTTCACGAACGTGGCCAATCTTTTTGGCGTGGGCAACAGCGTGGACCTGGCTTACGACGCGACCAATTCCCAGTTCATCATCGTGGCGCAATTAGAGATGATTTACTTCGACTCGAACTGGAATCAGTTGCGCCGCGTGAGCCGGGGGAATCCCTTCGCGTGGACTATGGGTGAAGGTTACGGGTTGCTCTCGGATTCCCAAAAGCGGCCGGTCAATTACAACCAGGAAGGCGTCGCGTCCTATGTGCTGGCGGCCTCGACTGTGGACGACGTTGGCGACACCACCCTCTGGGCCAACTGGGTGGCGGGCGATTTGAAATACCTCGTCTTGCCGCAGACACTCACGCCGGGTTGGGTGGTGCCGCAAGTCATCTCCGAGGGTTACAGCTTCGCGGGCAACAGCGGAAGCGTCATCGGCGGCACCGTATTGAATCACACGAACAATTTCACCGTGGACTTCTGGGCGCGGCCCGACGCGGACGCGAGCCTGCCGGCGGAAGCGATCTCAGGCTCACCGGGCACGGGGGGGCAGCGTTACGTCACGCATCCCGAACAAGGCGGCGCGGGAGCCGCCTGGGGTGCGGGTCACGCCGGCATGGGCGTTTCGCTGGGACGCAACGGCATCGGCGTGTTTGAGCACGCCGGCGGTTACCTTCCGTCGTTACTGACGTGGCGCAGTGAGATCACTGACTGGGCCCATGTCGCGGTGGTTTACACCGACAAGACGCCCTGGCTCTACGTCAACGGAAAGTTCGTGCGCAGCGGATTGACCAGCCCGCAGACGTTCGTCCACCCGACGGCGAATAATTTTGGCGGCAGCGTCTATGGCTATTTCTCCGGCCGGGTGTGGAATTATCGCGTTTGGAATCGTCCGCTGACGGCGGCCGAAGTGGCGTTACTGCCCGGAGCGACGGCGGGAACGAATTTCACCTCCGCCCTCGTGGGCAAATGGCTGCAGGACCCGACGCTCGATCAAGGCAGCGCCAACGGAACCAAAGCCCTTGATGCCACCGTCGCCGGGGCGGTGGCGGGGAACAGCTATAGTTACCAACTGGCGGACAATGGCGGGGGACGTTTTACGATCAACAGTTCGACCGGGTTGGTCACGGTGCTCAACAAGACCCTTCTGAACTTCGCCACGAACACCGTGCAGCCTTTCACGGTGCGCGCCGTGGATAACAACCTGAATACGTTCGACCGCCCGTTCAACGTAACGGTCACGGCCACGAACAACCGGCCGAGCATCACGTCCATGCCGAATTACGTCCGCATGGCCGGCGCGACGCTGACGGTCGCCACGCCTGCGAGTGACCCCGATGTGCCGCCGCAGCCGTTCACCTTCACCCTGCTGACCGCGCCGACCGGGGCCACGGTCAACGCCTCGTCGGGTTTGATCAGTTGGCATCCGCTCATCGCCCTGGGGGGGGCAACCTCCAATTACACTTTCCGGGTCAAAGTGGACGACAACGGCGCGCCCAACTTGTCCGCGACGCAGACCTTTGCCGTGACGGTGTTCCAGCCGACCCAACCACCGACCGTGGATGGCATCTCGACCAGCGGCGGACAATTCGCCCTGTTGGTTTCTGGGGAGGCGGGGCCGGACTACCCGCTCTTGGCCTCGACGAATCTGGTGCAGTGGACGCCGCTGTTCACCACCAATCCAGCGGCGCTCCCCGTGTGGCTTGCGGATCCGGCCACCACGACCAATGCCCGTCGGTTCTATCGCGTGATGATGGGGCCATGACGAATCCAGCCATTAACGAGCGGGGCACTGCGATTCAGACTCTGCGCCATGAAGACCCGCGGTTCACCCGCGCAGCGCTCAGTACGAGCCGGCGCGCGAAAAGCAAATTCCTGCTATCATTCAAAAGATAACATGGGGTGGTCAGGCTGGGAGGAATTCCGCAACCTGACCCCCAATGATGAAACTAACTTACAAGCGCAAAATTAGAATCCAGACCAAGGAGAGGCAAGCCTCGCCTGCCGGCAAACCAGCAACCGATGCGCTCGTCGAGACCGTGCTGAGGGCCAGCAAGGTCTCGCTAACCGCAGGAGCATCAATCCCGAGCTGCGACAGCGGGTCGCCCCCCCATCAGGTCATCAAGCTTTCACGAGCCAAGAACTCCCGGGCGGAGAGTTAAAATAAGCGGTTCTGACCGTTCTGACCCCTCTACTAAGATGAGCCGCACTCTCCAAAAGCACGCAGTCAAAAAACATGAACCCCAGCCCGCCCAGCTTGCCCGCCCAGCTTTCCCTTGGTTTCTAAATGCCGTTGCGCCACTATGCCAAGGCCGTGTGCGTTACGATCAACAAATCTTTGGCTTCTTCCAACCGACATTCGGTGATTAAGCCTGTTAGCGTAGCCGCACGCATGGTCATGGCGCAGATTAGGAAAAAGGCACTGGTGGAAGTTGCGGTAGTGGTTCTTTCCTTGGTGGAATGCCTTTTCCTGTGCCAATGGATTCCGACGCGTTGAATCAGGAGTTAAGCTTATGAAACTATGTCGCAGTTGTCTGGTAGCAATGGCCTTGGTGGTGGCGAGCGGTTACTCATTCGCCAGTGACGAGCCGTTGGGAATCGAACGAGTCGCTCGGCTGGCAAAACCGGGCTACCAATGCACGGCCCTGCGAGATGACGAAGCGCTCTGGGTTCAGGTGGACCTGGGCCGGGAACTGCCGATCGACCAGGTAAAATTGCTTCCGGCTGTTTCCGTCATCGGAGAACAGCAGGGCTATCCGTTGCGATTCAGGATCGAGTCGTCCACGGATGAGCCTTTCAGCACGCCCACATTGATTGCGAGCCAGACCGACGCGGATGTGGCGGATCCCGGAGACAAAGTCGGCGTATTTGCCGCCCATGGGATTAAGGCGCGCTACGTCCGCCTGACGGCAACGAAGCTGCGCGAGAAAGTCCTCTGGCTTGCCAAGCTAGAAGTATGGTCTGGCGGCCAGGAAGTCGCCCAGCGATGCCCCGCTTCAGACTCGCGGCGCGGCAATCTGGGGGTGACCTTGCTCACGCGCCCGGCCCGTCCGCAGGGTGAATATGTGGTCACGGACAATCCTGCGAACATGATTCCGGCAGCCAAATGGAAGCCGGTCCGGTTGAAAGCGCACGCGCCAGTGGTCGGCGTAAGAATGGAAGGCGGGGTTCTCAAACAGGCTATGGAGAACAACATTGGCTATCTGCTGGCGACCGGCACGCCCGATCAGCTTCTGAAGTATTTCCGGGACCGCGCCGGCAAGCCAAACCCACCGGGCACTAAAGTGCCCGACGCCTCCTGGGAACACGAGCTGACGGGTTCCTACGCGGGACGGTTTCTGATGGGAGCCGGCTCGACGCTGCGCTTCATGGAGCATGCGGAACTGCGCAAACGATTAAACCAGGTCGTAAACGGAATCGAGGAGTGCCGGCGCGATGACGGCTATATCATGGCCTATCCAGACGACACGATATTCTACAATGAACGCGGCTGCTACACGCGTTCTTGGGTTACGCAGGGCCTCATCGAGGCGGGCCGCTCGGGAAACGAGAAAGCATTTCCACTGCTGCGCGGATTCTACGATTGGTTCGACCAGGCGCCGTTTCTGCCCGAACTCCTTCGCCGGGGAGGTTTCGGCATTCAGGGGTTCGTGGCGAGCACGCTTCTTTACTCCACCCCTGCGGGAGACCCGAAAGATCTGCTGATCGGCCAACGCTACTTTCAGGAGAACTACTGGCTTGATCGGCTCGCGCGGAAAGACCCCACAGCCATTTGGCGCTATCCTTACAGCCACCCGCACAGCTACTTGCTGACAGCGGTGGAGCCTTATCTCGATCTTTACCTGGCGACTGGCCAGCCCCGTTACTTGAAGGCTGCCGAAGGCGCCTGGCAATTGTACCACGAAAATTGGGAGCACATCGGCGGCAGCATCGCCATCTGCGAAGGGTCCACATTCCCTCCAAAGTCCTACGTATTGACTCGCAATACCGGCGAACTCTGCGGCAACACTTTCTGGGCGCGCTTCTCCGAAAGATTCCATCTTCTGAATCCGGAGGACGAGAAGTATCCGGCTGAAATCGAGAAGTCGATTTACAACGTCGCTCTTCCCAACCAGACCACCTCATCCATCCGTTATACCGCAAAGCTGGTCGGCAAGAAAGTGCAGGGCGACACCTACAATAGTTGCTGCGAAGGGCAGGGCACCCGATTTTATGGGACGATTCCTGAATACGTGTATTCGATCGCGGACGACGGCCTCTACGTGAACCAGTTTGCCGCGTCCTCCATACGCTGGAAACAGAACGGCCACGATTTAGAGGCGCGCATGATCACCGACTTTCCGTTCGGGTCTAAAGTCGAGTTGCGGGTTTCGCCTGCCCAGCCCGTGCGAAGTGCCATTCGCGTGCGAGTTCCCGGATGGGCGCCGCATAACGTGGCATTCGTGATGAACGGAAAGACCATCGCTACGGGCAAACCCGGCCGATACATTACCCTGAACCGCACCTGGACGGCTGGCGACGCTGTGTCATTCGAACTGCCACTTGCATTCAAGCTGACCCGCTACACCGGGATGGAGGAAGTGGCCGCAGGCGGGCGATATGCGCTGGAGTACGGACCGATCCTCATGGCGCTTACGGGGGGAATGGAAAATGCCGCCGGCACCATTCCGCTGGCTCTGAACCCGGACGCCCTTCTCGAGACGCTGAAGCCGATCCCCGGAATGCCACTGCATTTTGCTATCAATGGGGATCCAAAACTCAAATACATCCCTTACTGGGAAGTGGCCGACGAGAACTTCACCTGTTTCCCAGTGCTCACGGCAACTTCGGCCTCCCCGACAGCGCAGCCGGGCCAAGGCAATCTTGCGTTGGCAAGCCTTGGAACAACTGTCACGGCGGACAGCGAATTGGCGACAGAACGTGGCTGCACAGCACAGGCGATTGACGGCATCATCGCCTCTGAGGAACACCCATTCAACCGTTGGCACGCGTCCGTGGATACCACAAATCCTCACTGGATTCAGGTCAAACTGCGCAAGCCCGAACGTATCGGCCGCGTGGTGATCCGTTTCGCGAAGGATCCTCTAGGATACCCATTGTCCTTTCAAGGGCTCATCGGAACGGACAAGGCCGACAAGGTGTTGTTCGACCAGTCTGACTATCCAGACTGGAAAGGATTCGAGTTGTCTTTCCCTCCGATCACAGCCGATACATTCCGTCTCGTCATACGGGAGTCAGCCAACCTTCCATGGCCGAGATGGAGCAATCACGTCTCCGCAGCCCAGATAAGCGAGATCGAGTTGTACCACCCGGTGTCTGAGAAAAACAAGTGATAGGAAGACAACTGCGGTTCAGCGATCCCGGGCATTGATAAACAACACCCGCCATGAGCATCTCCACACGCCTCGTATTGTGTCTGCTGGCCTGGCTGTTTGCTGCCGGCCAGGCCGAAGCCGGCAAGATGGCAGTCAAGAGCCTCCGGTGCGAATACCGGGCTGATCCGCAGGGCATCGATGTCCGGCAGCCCCGCCTTGGCTGGAACATTGAGGCGGACGAACGCGCGCAGGCACAGTCGGCTTAGGAGGTGCTGGTTTCGAATACCCGGCCGGGTCTGGCCGCAGACCGGGGCGACCTATGGGAGAGTGGCCGGGTCGAATCCGGCCAGTCCGCGCACGTCCTTTATGGTGGCGCGGCCTTGAAGTCGCGGCAGCGCTGCTACTGGAAAGTGCGGGTCTGGGACCAGGCGGGACGATCTTCGAACTGGAGCCCGCCCGCCGCATGGTCGATGGGCCTGCTCGAGGCGGCGGACTGGAAGGCCCGCTGGATCGGGCTGGACGGCGGCGAGAACCCCGACCACTTCGCTAACGCTCGCTGGGTGTGGTCCTCTGACGACCCGAAACCGGAGGCCGGGAACGGCCCGCGACCGCGCCATTTCCGGCGCGCTATCAGTCTGCCAGCCGACCGCGAAGTGCTGGGAGCGCGCCTCACCATCGCCGCGCGGGGCGTCTTCTCGGTACGGGTCAACGGGCGCGAAGTCCGCCGGGGCTCAAAAACCGTATTCGTGCCGGCGTCCGAGGTGGACCTGGAGCCGTTCCTTCAGCCCGGCACGAACGTCATCGGCATCGTCACCACCCCATCCGATAATAAAGCGGAGCCGCCCGGGCTCCTGTGCGCGTTCTCGGCGGAGTTCGACGCGGGGGATCCACTGGTGGTCCGCTCCGACGCAGCCTGGAAGGTGTCCGCAACGGTCCCGGAAGGCTGGGACCGGCCGGGCTTCGACGATTCGGCCTGGGCGGCAGCGCAGGATCGGGGCTCGAACGACCCGTCGGTTGCCAACCGTATCATCGGCGACGACTATCGGCGGCTCCCGGCCCGGATGTTGCGCCGCGAGTTCAGTTTGGACCGGCCCGTGGCGCGCGCCACCGCCTACTTGTGCGGCTTGGGGCTTTCCGAACTTTGGATTAATGGTCGGAAAATTGGCGACCGCGTGCTCTCACCGGGCCTGACCGATTACCATCGGCGCTGCCTGTACGTCACCTGCGACGTCACGGAGAATCTGCGGCCCGGCGCCAACGCCCTGGGTGTCATCCTGGGCAACGGGCGCTACTTCGCACCCCGCAAGAGCGCCCCCACCACCACATTGTCTTACGGATACCCGAAACTGTTGCTGCAACTGGAGATCGAGTATGTCGACGGCACTGCCGACACTGTGGTGAGCGACGGGTCCTGGAAACTGACCACCAACGGGCCCATCCTGGCCAACAGCGAATATGATGGCGAAATCTATGATGCCCGACGGGAGATTCCCGGCTGGGACCGGCCCGGCTTCAATGAGGCTGGCTGGACGACGGCCAGGCTCGTCGAGGCGCCGAAGGGCGTGTTGAGCTCGGAGATGGCCGAGCCCATCCGTGTGATGGAACGGATCCGCCCGGTGGCGGTGACAAACCCGCAGCCGGGCGTGTGGGTGTTCGACATGGGCCAGAACATGGCCGGCTGGTGCCGGCTTCGGGTCAAAGGCCCCCGCGAGACGCGGATCTTCCTGCGGCACGCCGAGACGCTGCGCAGTAACGGGAGCCTCAACATCGACAATCTGCGCTCCGCCAAGGCGACCGACGCATACACGCTCCGGGGCGGGGGCTCCGAGGAATACGAGCCCCGGTTCACCTACCACGGCTTTCGCTACGTGGAGGTCACCGGCTATCCCGGACGGCCGGCGCTCTCTGCGCTGGAAGGCCGAGTCGTGCATGACGCCGTCCCACGCTCCGGCACGTTTGCGTGTTCCGAGGATCTGGTTAACCGCATCTACCGCAACATGGTCTGGGGCATCCGCGACAACTACCGCAGCCTGCCCACCGACTGCCCGCAGCGGGACGAGCGGCAGGGGTGGTTCGGCGACCGGGCGCAGGTGTCGCGAGGAGAGATGTACGTCTTTGACACCGCCGCGCTGCACACCAAGTGGGTCCGCGACATGGAAGACTCGCAGCGGGAAGACGGCAGCCTGCCGGACTTGGCGCCGGCGTACTGGAGCTTCTACACGGGCAGCATCACCTTTCCCACGGCGGCCTTCGCGATCCCCGGGCACCTCCACGACCTGTACGGAGACCGGCGCATCTTGCAAAACCACTACGACTGCATGCGCAAGTGGGCCGATCTGACGGCCGGCCGGCTGTCAGGTGATCTCCTTCCGGCCGACACCTATGGCGACTGGTGTGTGCCACCCGAATCCCTGGACCTGATTTGGTCGGCCGACCCGGCCCGCGTGACCGACCGAGTTCTGGTGGCCAACGCCTACTATTACAGCGACCTGTGCATGCTGGCCCGCTACGCGGCTCGGCTCGGCCGGGACGACGACGCCCGGCGCTACAGCGGGATTGCGAACCGGGTCAAAGCGGCATTTAACGCGAAGTTCCTCAATCGCGAGGCCGGCCTTTATGCCAACGGGACCCAAACCTCGGCGGTGCTGCCGCTCGCGTTCGGCCTGGTGCCGGAAGACTGTCGGGCGCGGGTGTTCGCCAGCCTTGTGGACAATATCGTCCGCAAGACAGACCTCCACGTGGGCACGGGCATGATCGGTGGCCAGTGGCTCCTGCGGGTGCTCTCCGACAACGGCCGGCCGGACTTGGCGTGGAAGTTGGCCGCGCAAACCACCTATCCGAGTTGGGGCTACATGGTCGCGTCCGGCGCCACCACCATCTGGGAGCTTTGGAACGGCGACCACGGCGATCCGCTGATGAACTCCGGCAACCACGTAATGCAGATCGGCGACCTGTGCACGTGGTTGCACGAATACGTGGCCGGTATCGCGCCCGATGAATCCAGCCCCGGATTCCGGCACGTGCTCATGCGCCCGCGCGCGGTGGGCGAACTCGCGTGGGCGCGCGCCTCGCACGTGTCATTGTACGGCCCGATCGCTAGCGAGTGGAAAACGGCCGCCGGACGATTCGAGTGGCACATCTCGCTTCCACCCAACACCACGGCCACAGTCTTCGTGCCGGCGCAGGACCTGCGGGAGGTCACCGAGAGCGGCCGGCCCGCTGACAGAGCCGACGGCGTCCGTTTCGTGCGCATGGAGGGCGACCGCGCAGTCTTCGAGGTAGGCTCGGGTCGTTACGCGTTCGCATCGCCGTCTGCCGCCAGTCGCACAACACCCACCAGAACCAAGAGATTGCGATAAAGATACGAACGAAACATGGATGCGTCGCGGCTGCCGAAAGGAAGTTCGCACCTGACGTCAAAGAATAAGAAGGCGCCGGACCGCGCTTCGGGCCTCGCCGATTGCCGGTTTGTCGCGTCACGGTGCCCCCTCCGAACCTCAGCTCGGCCCCCCAAAAGCTGAGCCTCTGGCCTTGACCCCTTGCCATCCTGACCAGCCCGTCGCGCGGATACGTCGGTAGTACCTCGGTCATACCTCCGTTCTGCCACCGTTCTACCTCCGTTGCCGACTCGGAGGCACTATGGATGTGAAACGGAGGTAGAACGGAGGTGCCACAGGGGTATCCCTGTGCGGCAAGGGACAGCGGAGCCATTCCATCGAAAACAGCGAAGAACCGGAGATTTGGCCCCCCTCCGGTAATCAGGGAGCGGACCTCGTCCACCCGCTCGGTGCTTCCGAGGCTAATCTCAAGTAATTGTCCTTACTTTATCAGCAACGCCGCCAACACTTGGGCATAAAGGCGATGCCCAAAATCGTTGGGATGGTTGACACCGTTGCCGGTGACATCCAAATGCTTTTTGCGCTTCAACAGGCCTTCCCAAACGGATGTCACATTTGCTATCGCGACGCCCGGATCGGTCATTCTTAGCATCACGTCGCGGTAGGCGATCTGCCTGTCGGCTTTGACGGCGATCCATTCGCCGTTGGGAAGCATCGTGGCCACGAGGATGAATTCTGCGGCCGGGTTGATCTTTCGGACGTCGGCGATCTGCTTCCGCAGGTTGGCGACAAATTCATTTGCCGGACATCCGTCGTTCATGCCCCAGGCCAGGATGACAAGGTCGGCATTGGCGGCGGCGACGGACTGGATATTTTGGCAGCCCCAGCTTGAGGTCATTCCCCCCTTGGAAAAATTGGTCAGGGTGATCTTCGATTTGTAGGCGATTTCCAGCTGCTGGACCAGCAAGTCCGCGTAGAACGGTTGGAACGGCGCCGTGTTGGCCCATTTGGAGGCGTTGCAGCCGGTCGAAATACTGTCACCAAAAAGGACCATCGAGACGGGTTTGTGTTCTTTGAGCTTTTTGAGCGTGCGCGGCAATTCTTTGGCGGCGAATTGCCCCGGCGGGACTTTCCACTCGTTCTTGCGATGCGTATAAGTCACCACCACTTGCATATCCTGGTACTCGTGCAGGCCGCCGAACAAGATTTCCCCCTTGCCGCTGCGGCGGGTCAATCGAAACATCTGCGTGCCGTCGGCGCGCGTGACATCAGCTTCGGTTTTTACCGGAATCGTCGAATCCGGAGGTATGACCAGCGTGCCGGCGGCCCTGTTGAGGAAATAATCTTTTCCCTCGGTGTAGGTGGTGTCGCCAGAGGAACTCTTGACTGAAAGGATTTTGGTGGGAGTGAAGAGCAGGGAGGCGCTGACCTCTTCCGCTCCGGGTTCTTTGAGGAAAAGCACGCTTTCACCGAACATGGTTTTTGATTTCCAGAATGGTTTTGCGTCTCTGGCATCCTTTGAGGTGGTCCAGGACGAGGTGTCCGCCGCCAGGACCGCAGAGCAAAACATGGCCAGACAGCATCTCATGAGAGTCTTCATTTGTGCTGAAAGCAAAACATATGCTCTGAGACGCGGCTATCAATTTCGGATAAACGAGAACACAAGATGGCGGCTCGGTCGGCGGTTATTCCTTTCAAGCGCTCATCGCAATGGCCAACGCCAACAAGGTATTGTTCGACCAGTCTGACTAGCTCGTCTTGAAGGTGGCAGATTGCGCCCATTACCACAACCTCTGGGGTCTGCCATTGACATGCAGCCATGGCGTTGGCAACGTGCCCGGTCTTCAAGAAAGAGAATTATGAAACGCAAATACTCCGTCATTCTCGGCAATCTCGGCAACACCCGCGACCGCTTTTGCAGCAGCTACAAGGAAAATCCCAGCACAATGGACATGCTCCGGCGCGCCGCCAAGATCCCGCATGTCACTGGCATCGAACTGGTCGGGACATGGGACATCTGCCCCCAAAACGCCCTGCAAATGAAGAAGGCCCTCAACCATGCTGGACTGAAGTGCGTTTCGATTATTCCTGATCTGTTTGCCGACAAACGCTTCTGGAAAGGCAGCTACAGTTCCTGCGAACCGAAGGTGCGCCGATACGCCCTGGATTACACGCAGCAGATGTGCAGCATCGCGCAGGAATTGGACTGCGACACGATCAACCTATGGCCTGGACAAGATGGCTATGATTACCTGCTTTGCGCCGATTACGAAAAGGCGCGGGCGTGGCTCTGCGAAGCCATCGCCACTCTGGCTACGGAGTTTCCAAAGCTGCGTTTCGCCCTGGAATACAAGCCGAAGGAACCGCGCACCCATTCATACATTGCCCGTATGGCCGACACGCTGTTACTGGCGCAGGAAACGGGTTGCACCAATGTCGGCGTGACGATCGATACCGGGCACGCTTTCGTGGCGGGCGAGAATGTCGGCGAGTCGATTGTGCTGGCCAAACGCGCCGGCAACAGACTGTTCCACATGCATTTCAATGACAACCATGCGATGTGGGACGACGACATGATCGTCGGGACCGTACACAGCGTTTGCTATATCGAGATGCTCTACTGGCTAGAACGTTGCGGTTACAAAGGCTGGCTTTCGATGGACCAATATCCTTATCGCGAGGACGCCGTCGATGCGATTGGCGAAAGCATTCTTT
Source organism: Candidatus Solibacter sp. (assembly GCA_017883355.1). Taxonomy (GTDB): domain Bacteria; phylum Acidobacteriota; class Terriglobia; order Bryobacterales; family Bryobacteraceae; genus Solibacter. Next base: position 1,469 of record JADGNS010000022.1, on the reverse strand, counting down.
GGCTGACGCAATTCGATGCAGCGATGCAAAAACATCGCCACGACCTCGACAAAATAGTTGCTGCCAACGATCCAATCGCCACCTCGCGCTTTCTGCGGAAGGTGTTGATTTGAGGAGGCCAACACCAAAACACCGGCACAGCCGGCTACAGCTCAGCCTGGACTGCCCCTCCTGCCAGGCACCCTCTGGTCCGCTGGCCTGCACTTCGAATTCATAGGCCCGGGAGGCAGGCGGGAGTAGGAGGCGTCGCGACGGGTGCCCGCATCCACCTACTGCTTGTCCAACCCGTCCAGCCGGAACCGGAAGCGTAACTGCTCCGGGGCCAGCATGTTGGGCGAAGTGTATTGAAAATCAATTCGCCGTGCGCCAGACCGCACGCGCAGTCCACCCGGAGCCAAAGTGGCGGGCACGCCATTCACGGAGGCCCCCTCGATTAAGGGCGGCCAAACGCGCCGGGCGCGCGGAATGGTCGCCGGAGCAAACGTAGCCAGGGCCGGGCCGTCGGGAAACCAGAGCCGGCCATCGGCCGACTTGCAGGCAGCCGGTTGGCCGACGCCCGAGCAAACCTTGTGGATCAAACCTTCCGCAAGCGTCAGCCGTTTGAGCCGCAGCGTCGGAGTGATCCCTCCCTGGTATCTCTCCAGCGCGTGTTTGGAACAACCGAAGATGCCGTTTTCCGAGCCGATCCAAAGATCCCCGTCATCGTCCTCCAGGATGACCGAGAGATGGTTGCTGGGCAAGCCGTCACAGGACCAGAGCCATTGATCGAAACGACCCGCGTGGTACCGGAGCAGCCCGGCCTGGTCGGTGCCGATCCACATTGCGCCTGCGGCGTCGCAGTGTAGTGCAAAGATACCCTGCAAATGCGGTGCCTGGGGCACTAGAAAATGGTCGAATCGCTCACCATCCAACTCGTAGAGGCCGGCATCGGCCGTCCCCGCCCAGATGCGGCCCTCACGGTCTTCCGCCAGCGCACGAATGGCTTCTCCGAACAGGCCCTCTTTCGTGCCAAACGGCCTTCCGCCTTCCGCGTTAAGCCGAACCACTCCGGCGCGCGCCCTCTTGTGCATTCATAAAATGAACGCTCGAAACGCTTAACCGCCGGCTTTAGCTGCGCTGTAGGCTCTGAATTCGCCACCCATTAACGCACGGCCACCGCCTTAGCCGCACAATTCGTTCGGACCAACCAGCCACGGCAGAGTGAGAATCGAAACGGAATCCCGATGCGGGGTTAGTGAGCCAATTTGGCCCGCTCAGTTTTAGGAGCATTGGGCCGAGTGCCAAGTTGGCACACGCCATGGCCGCAGAGTCGGTTGGCAGCGGCAGGTGGGGGCGCGAACCCTGACACGCGAGTTTTTGGACAGTTCGCGACCTAAAGGAGTGTTAAAGCGGGGTTTTGGGGCTGCAGACGACGCCTGAATTACAATTCGCCATGCACAGGCGTGCGTCCATGCTGCATCACGTGCGGC
>JADGNS010000524.1 GCA_017883355.1 Candidatus Solibacter sp. | reverse complement strand
CGCAGTTCGTTGGCATTGGTGATGTTGCCGTTGTGCGCGATGGCCACCTTGCCCTTGTTGCAGACCACGGAGAACGGCTGGGCGTTGAGCAGCACGGTATCGCCGGCGGTGGAGTAGCGGGTGTGGCCGATGGCCAGATTGCCGGGCAGTTCCTTGAGCACCGGGCTGGTGAAGATATCGGCCACATGTCCCATGGACTTGTGGGTGTGGACGGTGGTGCCGTCGGAGGTGCAGATGCCGGCGCTCTCCTGCCCGCGGTGCTGCAGGGCGTAGAGGCCGAGATAGGCGAGCTTGGATGCCTCGGGGTGGCCGTAGATGGCGACCACGCCGCATTCGTCATGAAACTTATCGAACATGCGCCTCGAGTGCCCCCTCGTAAGCGGCCCGTAGCGCCGCGATGTCCCAGGAACCCAGCGTAATGCCCCGCTGCCGGATTTCCATCCCGTTCTCAATTGTACCGCCCACCACAGGAGAGGGGACGCCGTGCTTCTCGGCGATCGCCGCCACCTGTTTCGGGTGGGCGGTAGAAATCAGGATGCGGGAGGGAGCTTCGTGGAAGGCCAGGACCTCGGGGCGGAGGTCGCTATCGAGATCGATCTGCGCGCCGATTTCGGCTGCGCCGAAGCAGCATTCGGCGAGCGCCACGGCGAGGCCGCCATCGCTGAGATCGTGCGCCGATTCGGCGAGGCCGGCGGAGACGATTTCGCGGATGGCTTCCTGCACCCGTTTTTCATGAAGAAGATCCAGCGCGGGCGGCAGGCCCCAGAGTTGCTTTTCGATTTCCTTGGCGTACTGGGTGCCGCCGAAGCGCACCTCGTCGCAAGTCCCGGCGCCGCCCAGCAGGACGACGCTGCGGCCGGCGTGCTTGAACGGAATGGTCACCGGGGCGGCGGTCTTCATGAGGCCTACGATGCCGATAACGGGCGTGGGGTAGATGCCGCCGCCGAGGGTTTCGTTGTACAGGCTGACATTGCCGCCGGTGATGGGGGTGTCGAAGAAGCGGCAGGCATCGGACATGCCTTCGATGGCTTCGACGAGCTGGCCCATGATTTCCGGGCGCTCGGGGTTGCCGAAGTTGAGGCAATTGGTGGCGGCCACGGGCAGCGCGCCCACGACCGAGAGATTTCGGCAGCACTCGGCGACGGCGAGTTGCGCGCCCTCGCGCGGGGAGAGGAACGTGTAGCGGCCGTTGCCATCGAGGGACATGGCGATGGACGTGCCGGTTTCCTTGACGCGCACGATGGCGGCGTCGGTCTGCTCGGGAATGGTCAGGGTATTGGTGCGCACCTGGAAATCGTATTGTTCCCAGATCCAGCGCTTGGAGCAGATGTCGGGGGCGGCGAGCAGGGCGGGCAAGGCGGCTTGCACGTTGGCTTCGACGGATGGGACGTGCTCGTGCGCCCCCGCGGGCGGAACGGTGTAGGGGCGGTTGTAGAGGGGCGCTTCGTCGGCCAGTTCGCGGTTGGGGATTTCGGCGACGATCTCGCCGTGGTGGCGGACGCGGAGCTTGCCGTCATCGGTGACGATGCCGATCTCGGCGGCTTCGAGGCCCCACTTCTTGAACACGCGGAAGACTTCGTGCTCGCGGCCCTTGTCGGCGACCAAGAGCATGCGCTCCTGGCTTTCGGAGAGCATGATCTCGTAGGGCGTCATGCCGGTTTCGCGCTGCGGGACGCGGTCGAGCTCGATTTCGATGCCGACTTCGCCGCGGCTGCCCATCTCGCAGGTGGAGCAGGTGAGGCCGGCGGCGCCCATATCCTGAATGCCGACGATGGCGCCGGTCTGCATGGCTTCGATGCAGGCTTCCAGGAGAAGTTTTTCCATGAAGGGATCGCCCACCTGCACGTTGGGCCGCTTCTGTTTGGATTCCTCGGTGAATTCGGCGGAGGCCATGGAGGCGCCGTGGATGCCGTCGCGGCCGGTGCGCGCGCCCACGTAGATCACGGGGTTGCCGACGCCCGCCGCCTTGGCGTAGAACACGTCTTCCTTGCGGCAGACGCCGAGGGCGAAGACGTTGACCAGCGGGTTGCCATCGTAGCAGGGTTCGAAGATGCACTCGCCGCCCACGGTGGGGACACCGAAGCAGTTGCCGTAATGCGCGATGCCAGCTACGACGCCGCTGACGATGCGGCGATTGCGCGCGGCGGTGGAAGAGGCCGAGCTTCGCTCGGGTTGACAGGCTGAAGCCTGTCCCACCTGGCCTACTTCCAGGCGGCCGAAGCGGAGGGAATCCATCACGGCGATGGGGCGTGCGCCCATGGTAAAGATATCGCGCAGGATGCCGCCGACACCGGTGGCCGCGCCTTGCAGGGGTTCGATGAAGCTGGGGTGATTGTGCGATTCGATCTTGAAGGCGATGACGTAGCCGCCGCCGATATCGATGATGCCGGCGTTCTCGCCGGGGCCCTGCACGACGAGTTTGCCGCGCGTGGGCAGCTTCTTCAGGTGCACGCGCGAACTCTTGTAGGAGCAGTGCTCGCTCCACATCACGGCGAAGATGCCGAGCTCGGTGTAGGTGGGCTGGCGGCCGAGGATATCGACCACCTTCTGATACTCGGCGGGCGTGAGCTGATGCTGGGCGATGATTTCGGGGGAGAAGGCGGCGGTCATACGATCACCGCCGCGCGCAGCATCGACTCGAAGACGATCAGGCCGTCGGAGGAGCCCATCAGGGGCTCGGTGGCGCGCTCGGGGTGGGGCATCATGCCCATCACGTTGCGCTCGCGGTTGAGGATGCCGGCGATATTGCGCAGCGAGCCGTTGGCGTTATCGATGTAGCGGAAGGCCACGCGGTCCTCGGCTTCGAGAGCATCGAGGGTGCGCTCGTCGGCGATGTAGCAGCCTTCGCCGTGGGCGATGGGCATGCGTAGCACCTGGTCCTTGTGCCCGGCCGAAGTGTACGGCGAGTTGGTGGTGGCCACGCTCAGGCGGAGTTCGCGGCAGATGAATTTGAGGCCGCGGTTGCGGATGAGCGCGCCGGGGAGCAGACCGGCCTCGACGAGGATCTGGAAGCCGTTGCAGACGCCGAGGACGAGCCCGCCCTCGGCGGCGAACTTGCGGACGGCCGCCATGACGGGCGAGAACTTGGCGATGGCCCCGCAGCGGAGGTAGTCGCCGTAGGAGAAGCCGCCGGGGAGAATCACGGCATCGACATCGCCGAGCGAGGACGAGTCGTGCCAGATAAACTCCACGGGCTGCCCGAGATTGTTGGCGACCGCGTAGAAAGCATCGTGATCGCAATTGCTGCCGGGAAAAACAATGACTCCAAATTTCATGGTTTTTGTTTTCTTGCGGGCGGTAATTTTGATTTTACCAGAGGCGGGTGGGGGAGCAGCGTGCGGCGGTGTGGTGATTTGAGCCGGGGGCCTCGCGGCGGGCGGGGCTGGGGGCGTTGTGACGCAAACTCCGAGAGCGCGAGTTATTTCTTGTGCATGGATAAACCCTTTGCTCCCCAGTGATTGCGGGGATGGCGGAAGATTTTGTGACGCAAACCGGTGGATTGCGCGGACGTCTCCGGCAGGGAAGGGGATACCGCTCTTGGCGATGGGGAGGAAGGCGTCGAAGGGGGAGGGGCCGCGGGGTTTGGGTGGGGTGTACATCTCCGATTCGAGGTTAGCATTGGGGCGGGAGCGATCCCGACTTTCGGGTCTTGAAGTGATTGAAATGAAGGGGAAAAGAAAGTTGGGGATGATGAAATGAGGAGGATGCCGTTTGGGCTTGTTGCCCCCGACTTGGGAACGCGGTTGTCACGGCTCAGATTCAGGTTTCAAGGAAGATGGCAGATCGAGTCGAGGCGCGGAGCCAAAAGGGGACCCAAGCGGACTTGGGGCTCGCTTCGACCAGAGTACATCTAACGGGTCAGGTCTGATACAGCAGGTGGCACTTCCTGATTGGAACGGTTTATCAGGCTCGAATTCGGCGGTATTGGAAGTGTGTTCGTTTTCGGCGCCTCGGCGTCGTATCAGTAACGTCCGGCCAGAATCCCTCCGGGCATGGGCACCGACACCAAGCTGAATCGCGAGGTCGTGGTTGGTTAGCACATCCCGCGAAGCAGCACTGTCAGCCACTCATGTCGATTCCGGCCGTGAAGTGGGCTTTCTCTCCATTGGGCTGGTGGCGGTGCGCCACGCCGGCCAGTCTACGACAAGGCGGTTTCACGGCCGACGGCACAGCTTCCGAGGACCCTGTGGTGCCCAAGAGTGTATCCAGACAGAATCCCTCTTGATGGCAGCGGCCATGGTGGCCGCTTGCCCAAAGTGTTCCTCCACCAATCGAAGTTGCGGGCTACTTCCCGTGTTTCTTGGCAGCTTTGCCAATCGATGGACCGGCCTTGGCAAGATCCTGCGGGCTCATGACCGGCCGCAGGGAGACTTGTGCGTTGAAAGCGAGAAACCAAGGCTCGGCGACCGCCGGAATCTGCGATGAGTCCTTCATATCGAAAACGATGGAGCCTGATCGCCGGCCGCTGTCGTCCGCGAAGAAATAAGCCGCTTCCGGTTTGAGATCGGCCAGTATTCCTTCGATCGTGGGTCCGAGGGTTCCATCCTTGGCGGCGGCATTTCCGGTCTCCACTGGAATCGACACTCTCAGCAACATTCGCACATGGTTTCTCCTTTAAGGTTAAGCGCTCAATGATTATATATGACTCGTGTGCGGAAGGGCATTTTCCTGGCGGTTGAACGCGGTTGAACGCCGTA
>JADGNS010000523.1 GCA_017883355.1 Candidatus Solibacter sp. | reverse complement strand
GCGCGCGCGACGGAGCGCGCCAGCAGCAAACCGCCGACGTTGGCGCAGGTGATGACCAGTAGCAGGACGGCCGCGCCGAAGAGCAGCCACAGGATGGGCCGGATGTTTTTGGTGACTAATTCCTGGAGACCATCCACGCGGGCTGTGTAGTGTTGGCGCGAGGCCGGTTCCCGTGCGGCGATCTCCCGGGCGATGCTCTTGGCCTCCGCGTCCGCCTGGGCCGCGGTGGCACCGGGCCGCAGCCGCGCGTAGCTGAAGTAGTCGCCGGCATTTGGAGTTTGTCCCGCGCCGGAGGGATCGAGCGGGACCCACACGTCGACTTGCGTCTCGTCGCGGACTCCGGCTAAGGGCAGATTGAATCCGGGAGGCATGACTCCCGTGACAGTGTAGATGCGGCCGCTGAGGGTGATGGCTTTGCCCACGATGGCGGTGTCGGAGCCCAGATGAAGCCATAGCCCGTGGGAGATGACGGCGACGGGTCCGCCGGACAGATCGCGAAACCAGCGCCCCATTCTGGGGTTGACTCCCAGGCTATTCGCCAGTTCCGGCGTGACGCCGATTGCGTTCAGAAAACGCGGTTCTCCCGGAGCGGTGAGATTGTAATGGGTGAACTGCATCCAACCGAGGGCGTCGAAGCTGCGTATGCGCCGCTGGTATTCGCGCAGGTCGTCCAGTCGCAGGGACGACAATGAGGCGGGATCGTCGAGCGACCCGCCGAGCAACGACACGAAGCGCTCTCCGTGCGCGTAAGGCAGCGGCTTGAGCAGCAGGGAGTGGATGACGGCATAGATGGCGGTGGCCGATCCGATACCGACGGTGAAGGCCACGATGACGAGGAGCGCCGTCGCCTTGGCGCTCTTCCAGGACTGCCATGCCTGCAACACAAAGGGGGCCATGAGACAACCATGCTAGCTGCCCGCGTCAGCGAGAAGTTTTCGGACTATCCTACGATGACCACCGTGACCTGTCCCGGACCATGGACGCCGCGGACCAGAATCTGCTCGATATCGGCAGTGCGGCTCGGCCCCGTAATCAGCACCATGGAACTGGTCTGCGCCGCCGGATCCGGCAGCAGCGTGAAGAGCTCGTCCAAGCCGGTGAGGATGCGCTCGCGCGGCACCACCGCAAGGTGCGCGGGCGGCAGCAGCGACACCAGGCGCGACTCCGCCGGGCTCGCGATCATCACCAGCGTCCCGGTATCGCTCAGCGCGTAATCCGCGCTGGTGATGCCGATATCCACGCGGGCGCACACTTCCGTAAGTTCGGCCACTTCGCGAATCCCGCTGCGTACGCCGGGCAGACCCGCGATGCCGCACTCCTCTAAATACGGCGCATTCGACGCCACCGCCGTCTTGCCCGCGATGGCCGCCGCCACAAACTCGCGCGCCGCGTCCATCGTGGGTACGCGCGCGGTCTTCCCGGCCAGCGCCTCGACGCGCGACCGCATCAGCGCGATGCGGTCTTCCATGGCGACTTCGGGCAGGCGCAGGCGCACCGGCGGCACGTCCGCCACGGCCTGGCCCGCGCTGCGTCCCAGCGCCGTCCGCACCTTGTGCAGAATGTTGTCGCGCGACATCAGCGCTGCCTCCACATTTCGCGGAAGCTCCTGGATGGCGAGGGCGGCAGGTCGCGTTGGCTCAGCCAGGCCTTCATCGGGCCGACGCTCATGGGAGCGGGCACGCTATGGATCCACTTGCCATCGCCCGCCGGCGCCATGGAGCCCGCCATGCGGCCCGCGAGCTCGTAAATCCGGGGATGCGTCATGACCCAGGCGAACACCCGGAACGCCAGCTTCTCGATGCGGTTCTGCCCTTCCCGCGCCTCGCTCTTCTTCACGTCGCTGCGCAGTTCCAGCAGCACCTTCGGGATATCGATCTTGACCGGGCACACCTCGCCGCACGCGCCGCACAGGCTGGAAGCGAACGGGAGGGCCGGCTCGTGCGATACGCCCATGAACTGCGGCGTGATGATGGCGCCGATGGGTCCGGAATACACCCACGGAAAACTGTGCCCGCCGATTTTGCGATACACCGGGCAGGCGTTCAAACACGCGCCGCAGCGGATGCAGTACAGCGACTGCCGTTTGGAACGGTCGGGCAACAGCTTGGTGCGCCCGTTGTCGAGCAGCACGACGTAGAATTCTTCCGGCCCATCCACTTCGCCCGTGCGCCGCGGACCGGCCAGGAAACTGGTGTATACCGAGAGCAGTTGTCCCGTGGCACTGCGCGCCAGCAGCTTCAGAAACACGGCCAGATCCTGCGCCCGGGGAATCACCTTCTCGATGCCCGCCACGGCGATGTGGATTTTCGGCGCGGAGGTGGTGAGGCGCGCGTTGCCTTCGTTTTCCACCAGGACCACCGCGCCGGAATCGGCGATCAGGAAGTTGGCTCCGCTGATGCCGATATCGGCTTTCAGAAACTTCTCGCGCAGCACCCCGCGCGCGATCAGCGTGAGCTTCTCCGGCACCGTCTCGCGGGCCACGTGCAGCTCTTTGGTGAAGATATCCGCCACGTCGTAACGCGTCTTGTGGAGCGCCGGCGCCACGATGTGATACGGCTTCTCGTGCGCCAGTTGGATAATGTACTCGCCCAGATCGGTCTCCACCGATTCCAGTCCGTGATGCTCGAGCCGTTCGTTGAGATCCACCTCTTCGGTGGTCATGGATTTCGATTTGACGATCAGCCGGGCGCCGCGCCGCCTGGCCAGGTCGAGCACGAAGTCGGAAACCTCGGTGGCGTCCTTGCAGTAAACGACCTTGCCGCCGTGGGCTTCCACGTTACGCTCGAACTCCTCCAGGTAGTGATCGAGGTTATCGATGGCGTGCTTCTTGAGCGCATTGGCCTGGGTGCGCAATTCCTGGTAGTCGGGCAGCCGATCGTCCGCCGTCACCTCGATGCGCTTATCCTTGAGCCGTCCGGTGGCGGTGTAGATGGCCAGTTGCAGGTTGGCGTCGGCCAGGGTGTCGTGGATTTTGAGATCGAATTCGGCGGACATGGGGTTACCGGCTCGCCAGAACTTCGGCGAGGTGCATGGTGCGCAGGTTCAAGCCCGCGCGCGAAAGAGCGCCTTGAATCTGCATCAGGCAACTCGGATCGAGCGACACGACGGTGTGGGCGCCCGTGCCCAGGATGGCATCGATCTTGGTGCGCGCCATGGCGCCGGAAAGCTCGGCGAACTTCACGGCGAACGTGCCGCCGAACCCGCAGCACTCTTCCGCCGGGGCCATCTCGCGCAACTCCAGCCCCTTCACGTGAGCCAGCAGCCGGCGCGGCGCCGACTTGATGCCGAGTTCGCGCAGCGCGTGGCAGCCATCGTGAAACGTCACCACGTCTTCCATCCGCGCGCCCACGTCCTCTACGCAAGCGACCTCGGTCAAAAAGGTAGCGAACTCGTAGACCTTCTTCTCCATGGCGTGCACCAGGGCAAGCGTCTCGGGTTCCTTCTGGAAGAGGTCCGCGAAGTGGTGGGTCACCATCGCCGTGCAACTCCCGGATGGAACCACGATGGTCTCGCTGGCCTGGAATGTCTTCAAAAAGTGGCGCGCCACGGTGCGTGCTTCGGCGCGGTAGCCGCTATTGTATGCCGGCTGCCCGCAACACGTCTGCTGCTCGGGAAAGTCCACACGATAGCCGAGCCGCTCCAGCACGTCGGCCATCGCGATCCCCACTTTGGGGAAAAGCTGATCGACCATGCAGGTGACGAACAGCGAAACCTGGTTGCCCATGTAGATTCAAATTGTATCAGGATGTGGCAGGAGGCTTACTCCAGCTTGAACCGCACGTCCGCCTGCATCCCAGGCTTGATGGTGGGCAGCGTGCTGTTGAACTCCACGATGATCTGGTTGTCCTTGATCTCGCGGACGACTCCCGGCATCGCCGTGTTTTGCAGATCGAGCACCAGCACCAGCGCCTCCTGCCCCGGCACGATGCGCTTCAGGAGTTTCTCCTTAGGCTCCACGGCCACCTCCAGTGCGTACAGATCGGTGGCAATCTGAAACAGCTCGTCGCTGATTCCCGCGCTGCCGCCCACCTCGCCTTTGCGGCTCACGACGTAGCCATCCACCGGTGAATGCACCTCGGCGGCCGCCAGATTGTCCTGTGCATCTTCCAGCGCCTGCGTCTGATCGGCGACAATCTTTTTGGTCCCGGCGACCTGGTCCATCCCGCTCTGTATGTGTTCGCGCCCGGTGCGCATCGTGGCATCGATCAGGTCGTACTCCTTCAGCGCGGCTTCGTATTCCTGGAGCGCCTTCTCGTACACCAGGCGCGGAGTGGCGCCTTCCCGAAACAGCGTCTGCTGGCGCGTACTCGCCCGTTCGGCGCGTTCCATGGCCATCCGCGAGCGCTGAGCGTCGGCTTCCGCGCGCGAGAGTTCGAGGCGTGCGGCCGTCACGCCGGCCTCTGCCTGGCTCACCTGCTCCTGTGCCCGCTCGAGGGCCGCCTGCGCCACCTCGCGCGCCGATTCCAGCCCCTGCGCACCGATCCGTGCCAGCACCTGCCCTTGGTACACATCCTGGCCCGGCTCCACCAGGAATGCCTCGATGAAGCCCGAAACCGACGCTCCGACGCCCGTGATGTGCTGCGGGCGGATCTTCCCCTGCAGGGTCACTTCGTTCTGCGCCGCGGCGATGGCCGCCGCCGTGACAGCGGCCTTGGGCGGCGCCACCGGGTGCCGCCGTCCGCGCCACACCACTACGCCCACG
>JADGNS010000522.1 GCA_017883355.1 Candidatus Solibacter sp. | reverse complement strand
TACCGGATTGTTGCTTAGCAACTGCTCGAACTCCGCGGGCGTTACCTTGTGGGTGCCCAGGTGCTTCTTGTTCTCGTCATCCCAATCGAATTCGATTCCCGTCAGCCACCACCCTATATTGTATCGCAACGTATATACGTTCGGGATTAGCTTCCACCATCGTCGACCATCCATCCAGGCTGGTTTTCGGTCACGTGCGTGCCAGACGTGGTGCCTCCTCCTCCGATAGAACCTCCCTGACACCGTAGTGTAGAACGATGTCGCTCAACTCCACGATGGTCGACCACTCGAAAGTTTGGCCCACTCCTTCAAGGATCACTCCCGCCTTCTCGTTCAGCGTGCCCCGCTCCCTCGTGCGGGTGTAGTCTGGGAAGACAGGAGTGCAGAATGAACCGGAGACAGCTTCTTCGTTCGGCGGCGGCGTTACCCATGGCCGGCGCCGCCTTTTCGGCGGCCGCGGCCCAACAGAAACAGATCAAGATCACGGCGCTAGAGACCGACGTGCGGAAGTCGCCGCCGGGCACGCCTACCTACGACGCCATCCACAAGCTCGGCGTGGATAGCGGATCGGTGGCGCTGCGCCTGCGCACCGACGCGGGCATCACTGGGTATGCAAGCGTCTCCTTCGGCATGATCTCTGGCGGGCCGCGCGTGGTGCAGACCATTCTGGAGCAGGAGGTGAAGCCGGTCATCCTGGGGATGGACCCGGCGTTTCCGCGGCGCATCCGCGCGGAGTTGTGGAAGGCGCTGGAGTACAACGGGGTGGGCGGCGTGGTGCAGTTCGCCATCGCGGCGGTGGACATCGCGGTGTGGGACATTCTGGGGAAGAGCGCCGGATTGCCGGTCTACAAAATGCTCGGCGCGTTTCGCGATCGCATGCCGGTCTACTCCATGTGCGGCTGGTATTACGACGACGATAGCGACCTCTCGCACTACAAACGCTCCATCATGCAGGCAATGGAACAGGGCTACCACGCGGTGAAGATCAAGGTGGGGATCGGGCCGATCGATGAGGATGTGCGCCGCATCAAGCTGGCCTTCGACGTGGTGGGCAAAGACCGGCGCATCATGGTGGACGCCAACCAGGTGTTCAATCGCAACGAGGCGTTGCGGCGCGGGCGCGTCTACCAGGAGATGGGCTGCTTCTGGTACGAAGAGCCGCTGCCGCCGCAGGAGATGGAAGGGTACGCGGAACTGGCGCACGCGCTCGACATCCGCATCGCCACCGGCGAGAATCTGGCGACGAAGTACGCCTTCGCGGACCTGATCGCGCGGCGCGGCGCGGACGTGGTGCAGCCCGACAGCCGGCGCGCCGGCGGCGTCACGGAGTGGATGGAAATCGCGGCCATCGCCGATGGTTACGGGCTGGAACTGGCCAGCCACGGCGGCAGCGCCACCAATCTCAACATGCTGTTGGCCATGCCGAACGCCATTTACATGGAGTCGGGCGGGGCGCGCAAACTGGTCAACGGGGAAATGCTGGCGCCGGAGGAACCCGGTATGAGCAGCGAACCCAGGGGCTGAACGGAGGGACGAATCCTCGTTCGGTGGTATCCTCCAGTAACGAATGTTGCGCGGCCTGATTTTTCTTGTCTTGGGGTGCGGCCTGGTTCTTCTCGTGTCCCCGTTCCTGATCTCGTCCCTCTACCTGGACCAGCGCGGGATCGCCTGGACGGGCCACGTCTCCTCCAAGAGCGAAACCGTCACCGTCAATTCCTCCGGATGGACGCGCGTTTCGGAAGTCACCGTCCAATACGATTTGCCGGGGGGCGCCGGCGTTTCGTTCTTCGGAGTTCGCACGGATCCGGAACGGTACGACGAGTTGCATATCGGGGAGACCGTGAAGCTGCACTACCTGCGCCGCCGCGACATCCCCAACCTGCCCGGAGCCGATATGCTTTGGCAGATGCACGCGCTCCCGGTGGTACGCCTGGCCAACCAGCGGGCGTTTTCCGGGCTGGAGGCGATCTTCACGAGGAAAGTGATCTTCGGGTGCGCAGCCCTCGCGGCGGTCGTGCTGCTGCTGTGGGTATGGCGCCTCGCGCGCCTGCCCCGGTTTGGGTGGGCCATCGGCCTTTGTGCCGCTGCCGGCATCCCTGCGCTGGTTTTTTACAATTTTCCGCGGCCCACTCCCCGCCCCGCGGTGGAAATTCGTCAAGGCGCCGGCAAAGTGAAGAGCCTCGGCCGAATCGATCGCCTGCTTTCGACCAATCGCTCGCCTGGTCTGCTGGCGAGTCAGCCCGTCGATGTGGTGGGAATCGAGTTCGTCCCCGAGGGCAGAACGGAAAGCGTTCTCGCTGTGGACCTGATTGACCGCGGGTCCAGTCCCGGGCTGAAAGAGAAATCGGCGGTTGCCCTGGAATATGAAGCGGCCTCTCCACGAACCGCCTACCTTCGTCCCGCAACCAGAGGATTCCTGCCGCGCAACCTGGCGGGTATTGCCGGGGACGGCGCGTTGTACCTGGCTGTGTTGATCGGTTTCGTGATGGCCGCGCACTTCATCGGCCGGGCGTGGACCCGCCTCCTGGCCCGCCGCTAGCCCAGTTCGAGTTCGGCACGCGGATTGCGTTACTCCCCGCGTCGATGTCTCGCAACTGCTTTTCTCAACAACATAGCTGTCTGGCCGGTGGCAGTCTGCCGCATCGCGAAAAAGCACTCGGCGGCAGCCTGCCGCGTAGGGAATCACGTCGATGAAAACCACCCTCTTTCTACTGCTCTCGGCATCCGCCGCGTTCGCCCAGATAGTCCCCGGACGATATATTTTGGAACTTTCCGGCGACCCGGCAGCGGCGGCCGCTGTGCAACTGGGCGTGCGCCCCGGCGCGCGTGCCACGGCCATCGCCGCCCGCCGCACCTGGGTGCGGCAATCGCAGGCATCCGCGCGCACCGCCGTCGCGGCCCGTGGCGGAAGCGTGATCGAAAGCCTGGACACCGTTTTCAACGGGCTGATCGTTAACATTCCCGACGCGCGCGCGGCGGAGTTGCTGCAAATACCGGGCGCGGTGAGACTGCACGCCGTACGCCGCGTGCAGCCGCTGTTGAATCACGCGTTGCCGCTGCACAAGGTGCCCGATGCGTGGAACCTGTTGCCGCTCGGCCAGAACGGCGCGGGGGCGGGAATCAAGATCGGCATGATCGATACCGGCGTCGATGTCAACAACCCGGCCTTTAGCGATCCGCTGCCACCCGTCGATGGCTTTCCCAAGGTTCTGGATGCAACCGACGCCCGCTTCACCAATGCCAAAGTCATCGTCGCCAAGAACTACACCAAACTGCTGCCCGATGGCGGCGAACCCGACGCCAACGATCGCGATGGTCACGGCACGGGCACCTCGGTGGTGGCGGCCGGCGGAGCGGCGAGCACGCCGTATGGCCCGCTGACCGGGGTCGCCCCCAAGGCCTACATCGGCAACTACAAAGTGCTCGACGCCAATGGCGGCACCACGGACGTGATCGCCAAAGCCATCGACGACGCGGTGGCCGATGGCATGGACGTGCTCAACATCAGCCTGGGCTCGTACGTGACTTCCTATTCCGATATCGACTCCAGCGAGGTCGGCCAGGCCGCCATCGCGCGCGCCACGCAAGCCGGTGTGATCGTAGTGGTGGCGGCGGGCAACCAGGGACCGGGCGCCGGAACCGTCGCCGACTTCGGCAGCGCGCCGGACGCCATCACCCTGGCGGCGATTCACAACGATCGCTCGCTGAGTAACGCGGTCACCCTCGATGGCGTGGCGCCCTATGCGGCCTTTGTATCGGGCGATGGGCCGGACCCCGGGCAGGCGATCGGCGGCACGTTGTTCGATGTGACCAAGGTGGACTCGACTGGCCTCGCGTGCTCTCCGCTGCCCGCGGGTTCGGTGGCCGGCAAGATCGTGCTGGTGCTGCGCGGCACTTGCGCCTTCACCAGCAAGCTGAATGATGTGGCGGCCGGCGGCGCGCTGGCGATTATCGTGTACAACAATCCCGGCGGGGTTACCTTTACACAGGGCAACGCAAGTGTGACTACGGCGACGCTGCCCGCGCTGTTCGTCAATCAGAGTGAGGGCGCCGACCTGAAAGCTCGTGCGGCGCAGGATGGGGGCGTGCAGGTGACACTCGATTTCGCCGGGGTCACCGGGTTTGCGGCGCGCACCGACGTCAGCTTTTTCTCCAGCCGCGGCCCCAGCGTGGGCAGCGCGCTCAAACCGGACCTGGCCGCTGTGGGCGAAGAGATTGTCACCGGCGCGCAGAACTCGTATACCAGTGGCGAATCCTACAGCGCCAGCGGCTTCATCGATACCGCGGGCACCAGCTTTTCGACACCGCTGGTGGCCGGCGCGGCGGCAGTGCTCAAGGGCGCGCGTCCCGGCCTCACGGTGCGGCAATACCGCTCGCTGCTGATCAACGGCGCGGCACCCGCGACGGCGGGCGTGGGCGTGGCGGCCACATTGTCGCAGGCCGGAGCCGGCGTGCTGGACCTGGCGGCGGCCGTCGGCGGCACGGTGGCGGCGTACCCCACGTCGCTCAGTTTCGGCGCCGGCGCCACGCTGCACAATACGGTGCAACTCTCGCTTTCGAACCTGGGTGCGGCCACCGACACCTACACGATTCAAGCCGTGCCGGGCGGCAACAGCCCGGCGCCGGCGATTGCCACCAGCAGTCTGTCGCTCGACCCGGGCACGGCGCAACAGGTGCCGGTCAGCCTGGATGCATCGGGCCTGGCGCCGG
>JADGNS010000521.1 GCA_017883355.1 Candidatus Solibacter sp. | reverse complement strand
CGCTTCAAACGTCAATCTTCTCGAACAGGTGCGGCAGGGCCGCTTCCGGGAGGATTTGTATTACCGTCTCAACGTCGTGCCGCTTCAGATGCCACCCTTGCGCCAGCGGCGCAGCGATATTCCTCTATTAGTACGCCACTTCGTCAAAAAGGTCTGCGATGCGGAAGGTCTCCCCCTGAAGAGCGTCTCTCCCGAAGCGATGCGTTGTTTGGAGACGGAACCTTGGCCAGGCAACGTCCGCCAGGTCGAGAACACGGTCGAGATGGCGGTCGTGCTCAGTGGCGATCGAGACTGCCTGAAGCCGTCCGATTTCGGCTTCACCAGTTCGGCTAGCGCCAGACAGGCAACGGTTCAATTCCCCAAACCCGCGTCCGAGATTAGCGAGGCCCTGGATTTCGAGACCGCGGTGACCAATTTCGAGCGCACCCTCCTGGAAAGTGCCTTGCACAAGACAGGGGGCAACAAGACCAGCGCTGCCGGGATGTTGGGGATGAAGCGCACCACACTGATCATGAAGTTGCGCAGCCTGGGCACGATGGCCGAGCGCATTGCAGTGGCTGGCTGAGGGCTGGGCCCCTGGCCATTCAAGCCAGGGGTAGCCCATTGATCTGCTGGACTTTCACCAGCAGTTCGATTTCATTGCGGGGAGCGCGCAAGGCACTGGCGATACTCTCCACTGATTCTCCCCGGCGCAGCATGCGGAAGGCTTGAGTGCGCTTCGTCAGGTTGAGAGCGGGGCCCGCGGCGAGGGTCGAAACAGGAGCCGGCAAACTCATCTCCGTTCGCAACCGCTCGATTCCCACCGACATCTCCTGTACGGCAACGTCCACCGACTCCCGCGCGTCGCGGGTCGCGCGTAGCGCTTGTTGAACCTCCAGCTTGGCCGTGATGAACAGAACCATTGTTCCGGTTAAGGCCATGGCGATGACTGCGTAGATTGTTACAGGGCTCAAGATCCAGTTGAGACTCATGATCGGCCTTCCTCGGGGAATTCGACGGTAGACGCGCTGCTGCAGAGCGGAGTGCTCCGGCGTTCGCGAATTTCGGTGATCCGGAGCGCATAGTTGCCCTGGACGGAGACGACATCGCCGCGTGCCACAAGGTAACCGTTCACCACGATATCGACCGGCTCATCCATACCGCGATTCAGCTCGACAACCGAGCCGGGGCTCAAGCGCACGATGTCCTGCAACAACATCCGCGTGCTGCCGAAGCGCACGGTAAGCGGTATTTCCGTGGCGAGCAGGAGGTCGAAGGTTGTGCCTGCACGCACCCGCGGTGGTCGGTCTGGTCTTGCGTTTCGGATCTCCTTGTGTGCCTCGCGGCTTGCGGCAAACAGGCGAATCGCAGACGTGCCGGGCACCTCGACGTGGATACGAAACAGTTGCGCGTCCAGAGGCGGCATGGTCAAACGGCCGCCACCAACGGCGCCTTCCACGCCTTGGCAGGCACGTTGCAGCAGAGCCTGGTAACTCCGCTCAATGCCGCCGTCGGCATCGCCGATGTTCACCGCACCTGAGGCTGCGTGTCCCAGAGTCCGTCTCACGGACGGTTCGGCGCCGATCCACACGGACGGTTCAGCGGTGCCGAGAGCCAGCTCCCACCACGACAATTCTGATGGCACAGACTCTGCGCCGATCGCGACCGCTGGCTGAACCTGCGGTCGGATGCCACCCAGGCTTTCCATCACTGACGCGAGATTCGTCAGCCAGGCGCTAAGCAATGCCTTCAATGCTTCCTCCTTGGCGCAGAGGTCCACACCTTATCCAGGTGGCTGCGAAGCCGTAGAACAGCCTGGACCCGCAACTGCGCTATGCGGGAGAGGTGCATGCCCACCACGGTCGCGATTTCGCGGAGGGTCAGCTCTTCGAAATAGTACAGGTGCAGCACCGTGCGTTCGATTTTCGGCATTCGCTCGACAGCGAGCATCAGGATTCGCTCGAGTTCCGAACGCTCGAACACGCGCGACGGCAGGCTCTCGCTGTCGTCAGCGATGAATTTAAGCAGGTCAGGCTGGCTGTCGCCGCCAGACGCCTCCAGCCGCTGCAAGTCCACGCCCTGTCCATCAGTGAGCCACTGACGGTACTGATCTGGTGCCACACCCAACTCGCTGGCAATCTCTTCTTCGGCGGGCTCGCGCCCAAGGCGCTGCTTCGCCCGGTGGATCGCAGCCTCAATCAACTTGGAACGCTTGCGGGTTTCACGCGGAGCCCAGTCCAGCTCGCGCAGACTGTCCATGATCGCGCCACGGATGCGACGCTCCGCGTAGGTGTTCAACTGGACGTTGTAAGACGGATCGAAATTGTCGACAGCCGCCAGCAGGCCGACGACGCCAGTGGAGACCAGGTCGTCCAGGCAAACGCTGTCCGGCACGCGGTCGTGGATTTGCCTGGCAATCATCCGGACCTGCGGCAGATGCTGGAGCACCAGGGCTTCGCGCCGCTGCGCCGCATCTTCGTCGTACCCAGCGCTGTATGCAAGTTGACCGGTCGCCATTCCGCTCTCAGGCTACTGCCCGTATCGCTTTGGGCAATTCGCGTACCAGAGATTCGGTGATCAACTGTTTGGTGGCGGCCGCAAGGTCTTCGGGGATCAATTGGCCGGCGGCCACGAACGAGAGCGGCAGCTTTCGACGCGCTGCCTCGCAAAACATTGATCCATAAGCGTCTGTCTCATCGAGCCGAGTGAACAGCAGTTTGGACGGACGGAATATCTGGAAGCTGTCCGCAATGCGTCGCTGATCCCGAGGCCGCGTCGACGCCGTCAAAACCAGGTGCGTGTCAATGTCTTGACGCCCGCTGAGGAACGCGGCCAGGTCGCCGCCCGATTCTTCCAGGGCGGCGCGGCTGTATCCTGGCGTGTCCACCAGAACCAGTGCGTTATCCGGCGCCGCATTGATGGCGTGCGCCAGCGCGACCGTGGTTTCGCAGGACTGGAAGGGTACTCCGAGAATGGCGGCGTAGGTCCGCATCTGTTCCACTGCGGCGATGCGGTAGTGATCGGTTGAGAGCAGGTGAACCGGCCGGCCAACTGCCAAACCGTGAGCCACCGCGAGTTTGACGATGGTGGTGGTCTTGCCGGCGCCCGGAGGGCCGACCAGCGTGCTGATACGCTCCAGTTTCGGCGCCACTTCGAAACGGTTGCTGATTTCCTCCAGCGCTGCACTGAACACGGTGTCGGGATCCGGTTCCGCGAGGCGCCGCCGGCCCATTTGCAGCGGGGTTCGCGCGCTGGCCCGCTGCCGGGCACTTTCACTGATCTCGCGCGCCATCTCGAGGTCTACTCCGGCGTTGACCAGCGATTCCTCGAGCAGGTCTGTGCCGTTGGCGGACGGCCAGCTGGGCTTCGCCATCCGAGTCACAAGTTCGCGAACCTTCTCAATGCGCTGACGCAGGTCTTCCACGGCATCGCCGCCCGTCGTGGGCGGTGGCTTGCGCACACCCGATGCCACGCCGAAGACCACCTCGTAATCGCCCAGGTGCCGGGCTTCCGGAGGCGACTCGCGTGTATTCAACAGCAGGGCGTCCGGACCCAGGTCCGTGCGCGCCTGCGCCATGCCTTCACCCACCGACGAGGCGAAGTAGGATTTCACAAACAGCTTTTGATTGGCTATGTTGACGGGCATGGCTTACTGAATGACCCCCAGGGACAGAATCTTGGTCTCCATCGGAATTTCGTTGTGAGAAAGGAAGTAGAGGTTGCGCAACGTCGGCTCCACCAGTTGACGCAGGAAGTGCCGCGAGCCGGAACTCGCCAGCACGGCCACGGGGGTTTCTGGTGCTCCCACCTTCAGACCGATGCGCTGCAACAGGTCGCGGATCGCTGGCGGCGAGAGAGTCAGATGGCTGTTTTGCTCGCCGTGTTCCACCGCCGACTCGACTATCTGTTCCAACGCCGGGTCGAGCAGATAGGCGGGCAGGTCTCCGCCTGCGTTCAGGTACGGTTTCACCACCGTGCGCCGGATCGTCTGGCGCACATACTCGGTCAACAGCACTGCATTCCGGGTTGTAACGGCGGCTTCGCCCAGGGCTTCCAGGATGCTGACGGCATCGCGAATGGACACCCGCTCACGCAAGAGGTTCTGAAGTACGCGTTGCACTGCCGCCAATGAAAGCAATTTGGGGACCAAGTCTTCCACGACTTTCGGATTCTCGATTGTCACCCGGTCCAGCAGTCTCTTGGCGTCCTGCCGGGAGAAAAGTTCGTGAGCGTAACGGCGAACCAGTTCCGCCAGATGGGTACCCATCACGCTGACGGGATCAACCACCGTAAAGCCGCTACGGCGCGCCCGTTCCGCCTGCTCGGCGGGCAACCACCAGCCGGTCATTCCGAATGCCGGATCGCGAGTCTGCTTCCCTCCAGCCGGCGGTTCGGCCTTTCCCACCGGGATGGCCAGTTCGCAGCCAGGTGGTAATTCGTAGCGGGCGATAGCCGCGCCCTTGAGAGAAATAGAGTATTCGTGCGGCTTCAGCGATATGTTGTCCACGAGGCGGACGGGCCCGAGCAAAAACCCGATGTCGCTGGCCAACTGGCGCCGAATGCCGGAAACGCGCTTGATGAGGGGCGAATCCTGGCCGCCGCCAACGTACTTCACCAGCCCGATGCCCATCTCCACGGCGATCTCTGCGTCCCAGGACAGCGTGGCCAGGTCCATCAGCAGCGTGCGGGAGGCGTTGGTCGGATCGGTGACGTGCAGGCCCCCGTCGACCCCGC
>JADGNS010000520.1 GCA_017883355.1 Candidatus Solibacter sp. | reverse complement strand
GACCAGGGGCTCGCGGATTTTCAGGCCGGCCACGGTAAGAGTGGTCTGCCCGCTTTGCCTCCCTCGTCCATGGGCGTGGTGAATGCGTCCTTCGCGCCGGGCGTAACTCCCGATGCGAACATCGCGACCGAACTGACGCAGGTGGCGCAGGAAGCCGACCGGACGGAGCAGGATGTGATGAATCAGGCGAACGCCACGGGAGCTTCCAATGGGCCCGTAACCATCTCCTTCGGCCAGACCATCGAGGAGGTTGGCGCCATCCTCGGCCAACCGGAGAAGGTGGTCGATCTCGGAGGCAAGAAAATCTACGTGTACAAGGACATGAAAATCACCTTCGCCGACGGCAGGGTAAGCGACGTTCAGTAAGGGACGGCCATTCAGAGGCACGGAGGCGCGGAGGGATTTCGTTTACTGGACGACGAAACGGTACACCTCGTAGACCGGACGTCCGTGGTTGTCGGCGATGACGTCCATCACTTCTCGGCGGTAGCCGGCATCGGCGGCGTATTTAACGAGCTTGTCGTTGACGCCGGTGAAGAACTCGAAGTCTTTCGTGTGATTGATGAAGACGTTAGCCGGCTCGGAGATCGTCCGGGCCAGGTATTGGCGGTCGGCGTCGTCTAGAGCGGGTTTGGTGATGGGGTTCGTGCCCTCGCGAAGCGGCATTTTGCCGCGGCTGAACAGGTGCATGCTGTTCATGATGCCCCAATCGACGCAGAACACGTTGCGGGCGGAAACGCCTTTCATGTAATCGCCGAGCCGGAAAATGGCGTCGGTCCAGTTCTGGGTACCGCCGTTGCGCACCATCAGGAAGCGATACTCGTTGGTGACCAGAAGTCCGGAAACCATCAAGACTGCCAGGACGACGGCGAGTGCCGGAATGCCGGCAGCGCGCACGCGCCTCGAGGCGGCGGCAAAGGAGATGGCGAAGACCATTTGCGGCAACGGCCAGAGGAGGATTGAGTGGTGTACGCTGCCTCCGGCGTTGGCCGTGACGGCCATCTGCGCCCAGGCAAGCGCCATGGCCAGGAGCGCGAACACTATGGCACGCAGGGCGGGGCCGCGGGCCAGGGGGGCCAGGAGCAGCGCCAAGCCGAAGGCGTAGAGCAACAGGGAGTGGCGAGGATGCCCGGCGAGTGCCGAAATTTTGGCAGATGCCGATTCCAGGGCGCCGTGCGGCAGATGCGGATTCCTGGTTTGCCAATCTTCATTGTTCAGCCAGCCGAGTAGGGCGCTTCCGTCGGCGGTGGCGGCCAGAAGCCGGCCTTTGCCGGCCAGGTCACTGGTGTCCCAGGAGGTGTTGCCGCGGAACGTGGCCAGGGGGTCCTCGATGTTATAAATGATGAGCGGCAGGGCGCCCAGTGCGAAACTCAGCACGGAAATGGCTACCCGGCGGAGTGTAGTCACACCAACAATTTGCTTCGGAAAAACAATGATCAGGGCCAGCCCCATGCCACCTATCATCCATACTGCCAATGCTTTATCCCACATTGCCAGGCCCAGCAGGAAACACCCGCAGGCGAGCCGGATGTGGCTGGGGTGCTGGTAGAATCCGAACAGGAGGAGCATGCCTGAGAGAATCAGCAGGTGCTGTAGGGCAACCGGGCCCCAGTCAAAGCAGGTGGTCAGCAGATAGAGGGAATCGGCGGCCAGCAGACCGCAACCGAACAGCGCGGCGCGCTCGCCGGCAACCCTGCGGAGCAGCAGGTAGAACAGCCAGACGCTGGCTACTCCGGCTAGCAGCATGGGGACGCGCATCGCCAGGACGCCGGTGCCCCACAATCGGAATATCGGGCGGTACACCCACGCTTTCAGAGTCCCCAGGTAACTCATGAGCATCAGAGGCAGTTGGGAGTGGCCCACCTTGAGGGTGTACGCCACGGCGTAAGGCTTGAAAATGCCGTCGGCGAAGAGGGCTTCGTCATTCTGCACGCCCAATTGGGACACCACCGCACTGCCTGTGACGAAAAACAGCAGGCACGCGGCCAGGGCGGAAAACCGGAAATTGAGAATTCTGGTGAGCCGATTCACTTAATAGTTGCGCGAAATAAATATTTCCGCGTTGTCTAAAGAGAAATTTTAGCATTTGGCCGATATAAGGTATCGTATGATGCTGCGTTGGGCAAACCGCAGCAGTCATTTTCAGGTTGCGCAACTTTGGCACCTGAATTGCTTAGAGTATGAACCGTGCAGGCGTTACTGGGACAGAACCGGCGAGTGGGTGGCCCCATCGAGGGGGCTCAGAGGATGAAACCTTTGGCTCATTTTTTCGTCTATATGGTTACGGTGGCAGACCGCGCTAAAGACAACATATAAAAAGACAAAAACTCCGACTCAGAAGGAGATGGAAACCATGACTCAGACCGAAATCAACAAATACAAAGCGATGCTGGAAGCCAAACGGGCGGAACTGTCCGCCGGGCTCCGAAACCGGGAAGACATCGCCATCGAAAAAACCCCGGACGCCATTGATGAAGTGCAGCTTGCCGGAGAACGGGAACTCGCCATCCGCAACCTGGATCGCGAATCCAACCTGCTTCGCAACGTGAAGGGTGCGCTGGTGCGCATTGCCGACGGAAGCTACGGTGTTTGCATGCACTGCGAAGAGGACATTAAAATCAAGCGTTTAGATGCGGTGCCGTGGACCAAGTACTGCATTAAATGCCAGGAAGCGGCCGATCGGCACGAATTCGAAGCCGAAAGCGGCGATAGCCTCGAACTGCTGGCCAACGCGGCCTAAACACAAATCCACCGGAACCATCACGGGCGCGGGAACAATCCCGCGCCCGTTGTATTTTCGGGGCCGCTGCGTGGAACGGCATCCTGAACACGATGTTGAATTGCGCCATACCCCGCATCTAATTCCCCGCCAGTGAGGGTAGTTCATGGGGCTTTTGGCGCTGCCGGATTGGTTGGCTTTGATTCGGTATTACCTTGGTAGGGATGGAGTTCCTGCAGCGTTCCATAAACAAGCCTCACCGCCTTGGAGTGCTTCCGGGTACTTTTAACCCGGTAACCGTGGCACATCTGGCACTGGCGGAAGCCGCGTTGACCGTCGTGGATGAGGTCGTGTTCGTCTTGCCTCGCCATTTCCCCCACAAGACATATTCCGGCGCCGGCTTTGAGCAGCGCGTGGAGCTGTTGGACTTGGTCCTGGCGGGAGAACCCCGGTTTTCGGCGGCGATTAGCCAGGGCGGGTTGTTCGTGGAAATCGCCAGGGAATGCCGCGAGGCCTATGGGGCGGATGTCCGGCTGAGTTTCCTGTGCGGCCGCGACGCCGCCGAACGCATCGCCAACTGGGACTACGGCCACGCGGGGGCTTTCCAGGAGATGCTCACGAAATTCGATTTTCTGGTAGCCGCCCGTGGCGGCGAGTATTGCCCGCCCCACAGCCTGTCGCGCTCCTTCGCCCGCCTGGAACTCAACGGCGCCTTCAACCACGTATCCGCCAGCGACGTGCGCGCCCGCATCGGCCGCGGCGAACCTTGGGAGCACCTGGTGCCGCCCGCGGTGCGGCGGCGGGTGGGAGAAATTTACTCCTTGGCGGGCTGAGGCCTGCCTACCTTATTGATTGGTCACGATCGGCACCGTGACGATGTTGCTCACATAGATGTCCTGGGCGATGGTGAGCTGCGCGAAGGGATCGGTGGGAAGGTCCGGATTGAGGTGGAGGAGCACTTGGTACAGGCCGACGCTGCCGGGGAGAAGGGTCGCGGATATCACATCCGCCGTCTTGCCGCCGGCAATCGAATTGACAAAGCTCGCCGGAGTCGTTACCGGCCCGCTGGCGGGATACTGGACGCCGGTCTGAATGATGCCTGTATTGGCATCGGTAAGCACCGGCACCCCCAACCCCGTGGCATAGACGTAGATCAGTTCGCCGGGAACCGCTGGACTCTGCTGGGTCACCGGAGAGCCGCCCACCGCGGCGCAGCACAACACGCTGCCGATGGCGGTCATAATGACGGTCGCCGAGGAACTGGCGCTCGCGGTGTAGGGAAGATTGTTGCCGTCGGGACCTTGTACCCGGGCTTTCAGCACGATGCGCTGAAACTCGCCGGAGGGCTCGGCGATGACCTTCGGATCCTGGTTGATGAGGTTAACCAGCGCATCGCGGACGCCGGTGATGGTGTCGCCGCTTTGCACCGTATACGTATAATTGCGATCTTCGATGGCTACCGTGGCCGTGTCCCCGGCGGTGGCGGTTCCGTCCACCGACACTACTCCGGTGGCGAAGCTGGAAGCATGATAAACGACGCCGACCGAGGGGATCGTGTCCGGCTGGGCGTAGATTCCCGGATTGGCCACCACGATGGTTATGGCTACCGGTGTGGTCACTATCACCGTACCGTCATCGGCCTCCGAACGGACATAGGCGCTGATGCTGGTGGTGTCGCCGAGTTCCCAGGGAATCTGCGCGTTCACCTTTTCCGGCGAGACCAGCAACAGCGGCGCCGGGATGCCATTGAAATAAACCTGGGTGCCACCGAGTTTGGTGGGCAGCGTATTCTGCGTGGTATCGGCCACCGCCGTATGGAACGAGAGATTGGTGCCCAGCACCGAGACAATACTGCCGGGAGCGATTGCGGCGGCATCTCCACCGCCCGCCAGCGTGCTGCCGCTGGCGGCTGCGACGAGTAGTGCGGTAGTGGCGCTGGAGGCCGCGGTCACGGTCACGTAGACCGTTGTAGCGTTGCCAGCGACGCCGGACTGCCGGG
>JADGNS010000519.1 GCA_017883355.1 Candidatus Solibacter sp. | reverse complement strand
CTCACGGCTTCGATCATCGCCGCCTGCTCGAAGCTCAGGTTCGCCGGCAGCCGGTACATGATCCGCCGCGGCACCGCTACAAACTCCGCGAACGCCCCGTGGCGCCGGTACGGCCCCGGTGAAACGCCCAACACCTCGCGGTGGTCGCACAGGTTCTGCTCCCCCCGCAGGCAATAAAAGCACTGCCCGCAGTAGACCGTGGAATCGAATGTGACCCGCTCGCCCGCCTGCAGGTCCGTGACATTGGCCCCGGCCTCCACCACCTCGCCCGCCGCTTCGTGCCCCATCACCAGCGGTGGAATCCTCCGCCCCGTCTTCCCGTCCAGCCCGTGGACGTCGCTGCCGCAGATCCCGCAGGCGCGGACCCGAACCAGCACGTCGTCCGGGCCGATTGCCGGAACCGGCATCTCCACCATCTCCAATTGCATGTACTGCGTCAGTAGAAGCGCATTCATAGCCACGGAATTATCATCGCACGCTGGAATTGCGGGAACTTTGCCCGCCGCCACGGCGTCCATATCTCGGAGCTTGCCGTGCCGCTGCTGGAAGACCAATCTGTAGAACCAGTCTGGCGGCAGAGGCTCGTGCCGTTCCTCCAATTTTGCGGCATCCTGTTCACCGGCTGGCTCATGTGGCGATCGACGCTCGGCATGCAGTGGGCGCGCGTGCCGCTCCCCTGGCTGATTCTGCGCGCCACCGTTTACGCCCTGGCCGCCTGCCTGGCCGGCGCTTTCATCACCATCGCGCTGTATATGGCCGCTTCGCTTTGGGAAGGCGAAGAAGTCATCCGGGCCACCTTCCGCGCCTCCTCGGCCGCCGTGTGGTTCGCCCCCTGCGTCATCCTGCTGGCCCAACTATCACCGGCCGCCGCCCTTCCCGCGCTAATCCTGGTGGTCAACGCCACCCACTTCCTCTACATCCAGTGGCGCGTCAAGCAGCCGCCGGCCGAAACGCCCGATGACATGCCGCACGACACGACGCTCTTCGCCACCGCACAACTCCCCGAGCGCCACTTCATCAGCGACTTCGGCCCCGGACTCGCCATCTCCTTCATCGTGCAAACCGGCGCCTGCGCCGTGCTGCTGCACCATCCCATCCTCGCCGGCTTCTGCTTCGCCGCCGGCGCCGCCCTGGCCACCGTCTTCGCGCTGACCTCCCGCGGCGTCGAGCCCACCAAGCCTCCCAAGAGCATGCCGCGCGCGTTTCTGGGGCTCGCGCTGACCGTCCTGCTCGCCATCGGTCTCACCATCGGCGGCATGATTCCCAACCTGATGCGTGGCTCGGGCGGCGGCGATAGCGCCTCCGGCAATTTGCCCGCGGGGCAACCTCCCGGCATGCCGGGCGACGGCCGCAACGACCTGCCCGATGCCTCCGCCGGGGACCTGGCCGGCGCCGGCGGCTTCCCGGGCGTAATCCTCTGGCCCGAGATCAAGCCCATCCCCACCTTGATCGCGCCCATGCCGCAGGTCCCGGATGGCGGCGGCCCACCGGTGATGCCGCGCCCGCTCGCCATTCCGTTCTCCGGCGAGTACTGGATGTTCCGCTGGCCCTACGCACGCCCTCCCAAGACCTCGTTCTTCCAGCGCGGCAGCCCCGCCGCCCTTTCCTTCAGCAGCACGGACCACCGGCCGCTCCAAATGGAGGCGCGCCACAAACTCGATCAGCCCGTCGCACTCAGTTGCTGTAGCGCCATCCGCCTGGAAATCCGCAATGCCGACCGTTACCCCAACACCATCGCGCTCGAACTGGTGCTGATCAACAACGATCTTCCGGGCATCCCGTCGCTCAACCTGGGCCGCTACAACGTCACCTCGCGCCCGGACTTCAGCCGCGACCCCGTCATCCCCGTCCCGGAAACCCTCGAGTTCCCCATTCCGTCCGCCGCCGCGCTCGATTCCTTCAACGAGTTCAAGGTCGTCTTCCAGCGCAACTGGCGCCGCGCCGACAAAAGCGCCAAGCTAGCCATCGACCGCTTCATCCTCGTCCCGCGCATCTACTGAACAGGTGGGACAGGCCATCGCCTTTTGTGGCCTGTCAACCCTCGCTCTACCACGCCTGCCGGACAGACGACGCAAAGGCGATCGTCTGTCCCCCCGCGACCCGTGATACGATAGGCGCGAAATGACCCGACGATCCGCCCTCCTGATGAGTTCGAGCCTCGCCCTTGCGCCGCTCGCCAAGTCCCTGCCTGCCGCGCCCGCCGGACGCCTCAAACAATCCGCCGCCCGCTGGTGTTACTCCAAGATCGCCATGGACGACCTGTGCCGTCAGGCCGCCGAACTCGGCCTCCTCGGCCTCGATCTGGTCGACGAGAAAGACTGGCCCACCTGCAAGAAATATGGCCTGGTCCCGGCCATCGTCTCCGGCGCGGGCAGCATTCCCGTTGCCTGGAATCGCAAGGAGAACCACGACAAGCTCGAGAAGGACATGCGCGACAACATCGCCAAAGCCAGCGCCGCCAAAGCGCCCAACGTCATCACCTTCTCCGGTAACCGCAAGGGCCTCGCCGACGACGAAGGCCGCGACACCTGCATCCTCGGCCTCAAGCGCGTCGCCAAAATCGCCGAGGACGCCGGCATCACCATTTGCCTGGAACTCCTCAACAGCAAGGTGGACCACAAGGACTACCAGTGCGACCACACCAAATGGGGTGTCGACGTGTGCAAGGCCGTGGGCTCGCCACGCGTGAAATTACTCTACGACATCTACCACATGCAGATCATGGAAGGCGACGTCATCCGCACCATCCGCGACAACATCCAATACATCGGCCACTTCCACACCGGCGGCGTCCCCGGCCGCCACGAGCTCGACGAAAGCCAGGAACTCAACTGGCACACCATCGCGCAGGCCATCGCCGACCTGAAATTCGAAGGCTATTTCGCCCACGAGTTCGTCCCCCTCAAAGACCCCATGACGTCCCTGAAGCAGGCCATCACCCTCTGCACCGTGTAAGTGGGATAAGGCTCCGCCTTGTCCATCCGAGCGAAGCTCGGACGCACGCGCGAGAGCCGCCGACATTCCCCAGATGCGGCACCGCGCCCGGATCTTCGTCAACCGGCCAGCGCTCCGCTTCCGGTACAATGACCGGAGCTATGGACACACCCACCCGCTGGAGCGATGCGCAGTTGGACGCCATGCGTCACACCCAGGATTCCGTGGCCGACCCCGTCGTCGCCGCCCTTTTTGCGGCCGGCCAGGTCGATGCCGTCAACAGCCTCATGAAGACGCTGGTGGAAAATGATGGCCTGCCGCCCGGCGCGCTGCCCGCCTCCGTCGCCGCCTACCTCGCCGGCACCGGCGGACTGCCGGACTGGGCCGACCCCGCCAGGATCGCTGCCGGCGAGCGCGTCTTTTGGCGCTACGGCCCCGCCATGATCGCCATCCTGCACTGTTACGCGCTCCCCTTCTGCTACGCCGGCCGCAAAGGCGTGCAGGTGCTCGCCCTGACCGCGCGACTCACCAGCAACCCCACGCGCCGTATCGTCGAGACCGCGCAGATGATGGTAGACGTGATGCGCCCCGGCGGCCTGGGCTCGGCCGGCACCGGCATCCGCACCGCGCAGAAGGTGCGCCTGATGCACGCCGGCGTGCGCTGCCTGATTGCCCAATACCCCGGCTGGAACCCCGAGTTCGATCTGCCCATCAATCAGGAGGACCTGGCAGGCACGCTACTCTCGTTTTCCTTCATCACCCTCGATGGCCTGCGCCGCCTCGGCTACGTGCTTTCCAACGACGAAATCGAGGGCTACCTGCACGCCTGGAAGGTCGTGGGCCATATCCTCGGAATCCACCCGGAGCTGCTGCCCCTCGACTATGCCGACGCCGCGGCCTTCGCCGCCCGCATCGCCGCGCGCCAATTCGCCGCGTGCGAGGAGGGCCGGTACATGACGCGCGCCCTGGTAGAGATGCTGCGGCACATCGTCCCGGGCAACGTTTTCGATGCCGTCCCCGAACTCCTGATGCGTTACTTCCTCGGCGACCCCTCGGCGGACATCCTGGCCATCGCTCCCGGACACGCGGCGCAGATTCTGCTCGGTCCGTTGCAGTTGCTGGCGCACACCACAAGCACCCTGACTCACTCTTCCAATGAACTCGCCCGCGTCCACGAGCTCTTCGGCCGCGCCCTGATCGAGGGCATCGTTTTAGTGGGCCGCGGCGGTAAGCGCATCCCCTTCACCGTCCCCACTGAACTGCTCCAGGCGTGGGGCGTCAATTGGCTGCCGTGAAATCTACGCCACCAACCGGATCGTCCAGAAGTCGTCCGAAAGATTGCTGGTCGTGAGGTATTCGTAGGGAATGGTGAAGTAGCCCTTCATGCCCCACCCGGGTCCCCAGGAGTTTCGGACAATGAAGCGCCGCGTGGCGTCGTCATACCCGACCGCCAGGACGGCATGGCCTCCCAGCACCTTTTCCCCCGTGGCAGGATAACTGACGACGCCGGTCTTTGCCACATCCGCTCCCTCGAAGCTCTCATAGACCGTGAAGCCGAATACGTATGGGTACCCCGCGGCGAGACACCCCTTCATCTCGGTCAGCGTCTGCGCGAGCCGCTGATACTGGATGGCGGTATGTTTGGCGCCGTCCGTAAATGCGGCCTTGGCTGGCTTGGCCCGGAACTTGGCGATGACATAGGGCCAGAGTTTCTCGTGGCAAGCCCCCTGTTTCGCCACCGTCTTAATCCCGTCGCGGATCTGCGCGCCAGAGTCGGAATTCACCG
>JADGNS010000518.1 GCA_017883355.1 Candidatus Solibacter sp. | reverse complement strand
AAAAGATAGTACGTCCCTCCCTCTTTCACCAGGCACGGTTTGTACAGCCCGCCTCGCTCCCACTCGGCGCCGTCCTCCGCCCGCAGGCACGCTCCCTCGAGTTCCCAGTGGGTCAAGTCGCTGCTCCGGCAGAGGCCGATCACCGCGGCGCCCTGCTCATATCCCGCATTCGGGTACGCGTGATACACGCCGAGATACCGCCCGTTCACCGGAGTCAAATCGCCGGCGGAGTGCAGGTCGTTTTTCCGGAGGATCCAGTTGAGCGCGATGTTGTACTTCGTAATCGGCGAGTCCGGGTCGCGGCGCAGGATGCAACCGCGCTTCTCCCAGTGGACCAGATCTTGGGACGAAGCCAGACCGGTCTGATACCCGATTCCGTCGAACGCCACATAGGTCATGTGGAATCGATTTTTCCGGCGGAAAACGAAAGGACAATCGACGCTGATCCGGTCGAATTCGCCGTCCTTATCGGAGGCCGCCAGCACCAGCGAGCCGATTTTGTGCGGTGTATCCAGGCCTTTCAAACCGCACGCCGCCACGGGCGGGACGCCAAGCGCCAGGGCCGCCGCGACGAACTGACGCCGGGTCGTGTCGGCCGGCGAAATCCCCACGGAATGCTGTCTCATTGTCTGCAGCTTGATGGTATCACCGCCCCGCTGCCTGCCACGGCGTCTACCAACCGTTATAGGATGATCGGTATGGGAACAGCCCACCGGCGTCATCTTGTTATAGTTTGCCCCCTCGTGATCGGATTGGCCGCCATTCCGAGCTATGTCTGGGCGTTCAAACTGACCTCTTCATCCGCGACGCCCACCATCAACATCGGCCGTTCTTTCCCGGTGAATCGGGCCGCCTACATTTTCCGGCTTCCGATACCAGTGGGGGATTCCATGATTCCGCTAGAGAAGAGTGCTGCAAAGACGCTACGGCCGGAAAGGCCACAGGCAGAGCCGGTACGCAACACCGAAAAGGAGGGGGCGGCATGTCAGAGCCAGTGAACGGGTTCGATGCGTCTATCGTTGACGAGAAGGCGTCCAAGGTCGGGCCAGCCGGGATCGACATCGCCTACCAGCGCCTCGGGAGCCCCGATGCGCCTCTCGTGCTGCTCATCATGGGGATCGCCGCGCAATCGATTAATTGGCCGGACGCGTTCTGCCATGCCCTCGTCGAAGGCGGCCTGCAAGTCATCCGCTTCGACAATCGTGACTCCGGACTCTCCACACACCTGGCTGATGCCCCGCCTCCGGACCTGCGCGCGGCGCTCGCCGGCGACCTGTCGTCGGTGTCTTACACGCTGTCGGATATGGCTGCTGACGCGGTCGGATTGCTGGACGCGCTCGGCTTCGAGAAGGCACATGTCGTCGGCGCCTCGATGGGAGGCTTCATTGCGCAAACGATGGCAATCGAGCATCCGAACCGTGTCCGCTCTCTCACCTCGATGATGTCGACAACGGGCAATCCGTCCGTCGGGCAGTGCTCGCCGGAAGTGCTCCGCGAAGTGTTCGGCGGCCCACCAGCATCCACCCGCGACGAAGTGATTCAGCAGAGGCTCCGGGCTTTGCGCGCCGTCGGCTCGCCTGGATATCCGATGGACGAGGAGGAAGTCGCCACGGCAGCAGGCCGGGCCTACGACCGCTCCCACGATCCAATCGGCGTCGCTCGTCAGGCGGTCGCGACGGTCGCCTCCGGCGATCGCACCGAACGCCTGCGACATCTCGAGGTCCCCACTCTCGTGATCCACGGCCTCGCCGACCGCATGTGCGACGTGAGCGGCGGGCGAGCGACGGCTGAAGCCATTCCCCACGCAGAACTCGTCCTGATCGAGGGAATGGGACATAACCTGCCACCCGGTTTGCGGTCCCAACTGGCGGAGCGCATCGCCGAGTTCGCGTGGCGCGCGGAGGGCCGTTGAACACGCGGTCCGCCATGCAACCCAGGCGATCCTCACGCTCGGAGAGCGTGCCAGGTGCCAGTGACACCAACATAAAATATTCCAAAATCCCTCAACCTACTCTGCACAAACCACTTATACACTCTCTCCCCGTCCCGCCGCCCTCCGGTCCACTACCCTGGCGGTAAACTCGAATTGGGAGTGCGCTCCCGCGCACGGGAAAAGCGCCAAGACCGGACACGCATGTCCGGTTTTTTGCAGGTTTTCTTTTATAACTGTTTTATTTCCAACAAATCTTATTTTTTTCGCCGGACAGACCTGTCCGGTATCTAGTCACCTGCGCGTCCACCTGTTATATTTCTAGAGCCCCATGTCCGATGCCAAGAATCCTCTGGACCGCCTCGACCGGCAGGAACTGCACTGGTTGACCGGCATTTTGAAGGACGCCTGCCGCGAGCGGCTGGAGAAGAATCTGGTCAGTCAGGCCTTCGAAGATCGCCTCTACCAGCGAGGGCCCGTCGAAGGCCGTCTCGACCCCCGCCCGTTTCTCAAAATCTGGGAACCACGCTACCGCAAGTTTCTCGAAGTGGCTGGCGAATTGTATGCCCGGATGGAAGGCGAGGCCGCCAGGGCCGCCGCCGAGACGCTGCGCGAGCAATTCGCCGCCGCGCCCTCCATCAGCCGCCACGGACCGGCATCTTCCCACGTTATGATTGAGAAGAATGCCGCGAATCCTCGACGGAAATCGCGTACGCGATGAGATCAAGAGCGAACTGAAGCCGCGCGTGGATGCGCTGGCCGCTGGCGGCCGTCCGCCGGGCCTGGCCGTCGTCCTGGTGGGCCACAATCCGGCCTCGGAAATCTACGTTCGCAACAAAATCAAGACCTGCCACGACCTGGGGATTTATTCCGAATCCATCGCTCCGCCCGACTCCATTTCCACCGTCGAACTGCTGGCCATTGTCGAGGAGCTGAATGCGCGCCCCGAGATCGACGGCATCCTGGTCCAGTTGCCCCTGCCGCCGCAGGTCGATACCAAACGAATCCTGATGGCCGTCGCGCCCGCCAAGGACGTCGACGGTTTCCATCCCTGCAACGTGGGTGCGCTGGTGGTGGGGCTGCCCGCGCCGCGAGCCTGCACGCCGGCGGGCATCATCGAGCTGTTGAAGCGCTCTGGCATCGCCATCGCGGGGCGGCGCGCCGTCATCGTGGGGCGCAGCGATATCGTCGGCAAGCCCGTCGCCTTCATGCTCCTGCACGAGCACGCCACCGTCACCATCTGCCATTCCAAAACGCCGGATCTGCCCGCGGTGTGCCGCGAGGCGGATATTCTGGTGGCCGCCATCGGGCGCGCCGCCATGATCACCCGCGACTACATCCGCGAAGGCGCCACGGTCATCGACGTCGGCACCAATTACATCAAGGATCGCGATCTCGCGGCGCGGATTTTCCGCAACTCGCCGGAAAAACTGGCATCCTTCGATAAGAAGGGTAGTTTGCTGGTGGGCGACGTGGACCCCATCGACGTGGTGGAGCGTGCCGGGGCCTACTCCCCGGTTCCGGGCGGGGTGGGGCCCTTGACGATCGCCATGCTGATGGTCAATACCGTGGCTTCGGCTGAGCGCCGCTCGGGCGTATGCTGAAAGTTGGGTTGACGGGCGGTATCGCCAGTGGAAAATCGTTTGTCGGCGAGGCCCTGGCCGGCTACGGATGTTTATTGATCCAGGCGGATGAACTCGGGCACGCGGTGCTGGCGCCTGG
This sequence comes from Candidatus Solibacter sp., assembly GCA_017883355.1. Lineage (GTDB taxonomy): Bacteria > Acidobacteriota > Terriglobia > Bryobacterales > Bryobacteraceae > Solibacter. The sequence continues at coordinate 1,073 of JADGNS010000518.1, read as the reverse complement.
CGGAGAGGCTTACGAACCGGTGGTAGAGGAATTCGGCCGCGAGATTCTGACGGGCGACGGCACAATCGACCGGCGCGCCCTGGCGGCGCGCGTTTTCGCCGACCCACGGCGTTTGGAACGCTTGAATGCGCTGGTGCACCCGGCGGTTTTCCGGCGCGAAGACGCTTCGCTCGCCGCGTTCGCCGCGGCGCATCCCGAGGGAATCGCGGTGGTGGAAGCCGCCATCCTCATCGAAACCGGCAGCTACTCGCGTTTCGACAAACTGATTCTGGTTACCTGCGCCGAGCAACAGCAGGTGGAACGCGCCCTGCGGCGCGAAGGCGCCGTGGAGACCGATATCCGCGCACGCATCAGCCGGCAGATGCCGCTGGCCGAGAAACGAAAGTATGCGGATTTCGTCATAGATACATCCGGGGAGAAGGAAAGCACCTTGCGGCAGACCCGGGCCGTCTACGAAGCATTACGGAGAATTCAATCATGAGAGCGTTGCGAACCTTGTTCTGGGCTGCCGTGCTGGCCGCCGGTTTTGTCTTCATCACTGGGGTAACCAACTGGGATGTGGGCCGGGCGATGCGCCCCGTGCGCAATGCCGGCCGTTTGTGGAGCGAACCTGCCACCGCCCAATCGGCCGGTTTTTCCACCGACGAGCAAAACAACATCGACATCTACAAATCGGCACGCGATGCCACGGTATTTATCACGTCGACGGTCTATACGCGCAGCTTTTTCGGCGTATACCCGGAAAAAGGAACGGGCACCGGCTTTGTGATCAGTCCCGAGGGCGAAATTCTCACCAACAATCACGTGGCGGGCGGTGGTTCGCAACTGACGGTGACACTTTCCGATAAGAAGGTGTACAAAGCGCGCGTGCTCGGTTACGATTCGCGCAACGATCTGGCGCTGATCAAAATCGATGCCGGGCGCAAGTTGCCTACTATGCGGTTGGGCGATAGCGGTCGCCTGGTGGTGGGGCAGAAAGTGCTCGCTATCGGTAACCCGTTCCAGTTCGAAGGCACGCTGACCACCGGGATTGTCAGTTCGCTCGACCGCACCATCGAGACCGAGGAAAACAA
>JADGNS010000517.1 GCA_017883355.1 Candidatus Solibacter sp. | reverse complement strand
TTACATGGTGAACTCCTTTCAGTTCACAAGATCAGCCAGGCTTATCCTGGCATACCGACCGTCAGGGAGCGGTCTTCCATTGGCACCTAATCTCTCGGTCAAGGTACTAGTGTAGTGTCCAACAAATAACTAGACAGAACGGTCCGGCTCGCGTTATCCTTGGGCATGGGGAAGTCATGTCAGCTTTCCGAAGTTGAGCAGGAGAAACTCCAGCAGTGGACCGGGGCGTTCGGCACTCCACAGCAGGTGGCTTTGCGTTGCCGTATCGTTCTGGCCGCCGCGGCGGGAGAGTCCGATGTGACGATTGCAGAGCGGCTTGCGGTGAATCGAAACACGGTGATTCTGTGGCGCAAGCGCTTTGGTGACGAGGGCCTGGACGGTCTGTGGGACATCGCTCCGGGGCGCGGGCGAAAGCCCACGTATCAAATCGATAAGATCGCCGGCATCGTGGATGCGACCCTGCAAACCAAACCTGCGGGGATGACGCATTGGAGTTGCCGGACCATGGCGCAGAGCCAAGGCGTGAGCAAGTCCACCGTCAACAATATCTGGCGCGCCCACAATCTTCAGCCACATCGCACGAAGACTTTTAAACTTTCGCGCGATCCGAAGTTCTTGGAGAAGATGACAGACGTGATAGGCCTGTACTTGAATCCTCCGCAACAGGCGATCGTCCTCTGCGTAGACGAAAAGAGCCAGATTCAGGCGTTGGATCGCACACAGCCGGGGCTGCCGATCAAGAAGGGGCGATGCGGCACGATGACCCACGATTACAAACGCAACGGCACGACCACCTTGTTCGCCGCCCTGGAAACTTTAGAAGGTAAGGTGGTCGGCGAATGTCATGCGAGACACCGGCATCAGGAGTTCCTGAAATTCTTGCGTCGGCTCAACACCGAGTTCCCGGGAGATATTCCGTTACATCTCATCATGGACAACTACGGGACGCACAAGCACGCGAAGGTAAAGGCATGGCTGAAGCGCAATCCCCGCTTCGTGTCTCACTTCGTCCCCACCAGTTCCAGTTGGATGAATCTGGTCGAGCGATGGTTCGGCCACCTCGACAGCAAGGCCATCCGCCGCGGCGTCTTCCTCAGTGTTGCCGACCTCCAGGCGTCAATCGAGGCTTTTCTCACGGCTTGGAATCAGGATCCCCAACCCTTCGTGTGGACCGCGACCGTCGAATCCATCCAGGAAAAGCTCACTCGCTGTCGCCGAACCTTGGAGCAGATCAAGCCCGGCTGCACCAGCCCCAAGTCCAGAAAGCAGAAGAAACCAACTGTCTAGTTATTTCGAAGACACTACACTAGCTCCTAGTCACACCGTTTCACGTACACGGTCTCGTGTCCCAGCGGAAACCGCACCGGTCCGGTGCTGTTTCTGGTTTGCGGACTGAGTTACTGGGTTGGGCGAGCGGCGTTACGCCAACGCCCACCCGTGCCGCCGATGCCCGTTCACAGCGTCAACAAATTGTTTATTTTCAACGGATACCAGGGTGGCAATCAGCCTGCCTCGTACCGGCAGGAGGTCTGATTATGAGAGTGCGTTGGATTTTGTCCGTGGTCGCCGTAACTGGAACGCTGCTGGGTGCCCGGACGGGGACTCAGACCGTGAAGGTCACTCCGCCGGTGGTCCGCACCGTCGAGTTCAAGAACTTCCACGGGGTTTCGGCGAAGGAGATCGTGGACCGCCTGAATGACCGGGACATCCAGTTGGTGGAACGGCCCTACAACCCGCAGTACGTGGAGACGGCGCAGGGAATTGTGGAGGAGTTTCTGAAGGAGAAGGGTCAAGCCGGGATCCAGGTCAGGCCGACGGTCACCAAATTGCCGCCGCACTCGGTCCGCGTCACGTTCACCGCGGCGCCCTGAAGCTGGCGCCGGTCATTCAGCCGTTGGCAGGCGAAATTGCCGCCAGGATTGGCTGCCCCACAAGGTGCCGCATGGCTGCGATCAAGAAGTACGTGGCCTCAGGCGGAAGCGCCCGCCCCACCAATGCCACCGCCGGTCACTCAGCGCGCAGTGCCTCCGCCGGATCGACGGTAGCGGCCCTGCGCGCCGGCAGATAACTGGCCAGCATCGCGGCGAGAATCAGGCCCGCCGAGACTGCCAGGTACGTCAGCGGATCGGCGGGGCTCACGTCAAAGAGCAGCGATTTCATGAGCCGCGTCAGTGCGAAGGCCGCCGTCAATCCGCAGGCCGCGCCGATGGCCGACAGGACCAGCCCGTGGCGCACGAACATCCCCGTAACCTGCTGCATGGGAGCGCCCAGCGCGAGCCTTATGCCGATCTCGCGAGTCCGCTGGGACACCGAGTAGGAGATGACGCCATAGATGCCGACGATGCCGAGCAATAGCGCCATACCGCCGGCGATGGCGAGCAGCACCAGCGTGAAAGAGGTGCGCCCCAGCGACCGGTCGTAGGCCGCTTCCAGCGTGGTCACGTTGGCCAGCGGTAAATTCGAATTCACGCTCCAGACGGCTTGCCGAAGCTCCCGCAGCAGGCCTGTCGAACCGGCTCGCGGCGTGCGGATCACGAGCGCCACGCTGCGGCGTACACTGACCGCCTGGCCTTCGAAGTTCTTCTGCAAGAGCGGCCAGTAAACGATGGCGGGCGCCTTCTGGTCCACGCCATTATCCCGCAAATCCGCCACCACACCGATGACTTCGTGCCAATCGTCCTTAAGCGTCGAACGAATGCGTTTGCCGATGGCCAGGCGCGGATCGTGCCACAGTTCGCGCGCCAGGTTTTCCGAGACCAGCGCCACCGGCGTCTGATTGTAGGTCTCGGTCCACGTCACGTCGCGTCCCGCGATGAGGCGGCTGCCCATGGTCGAAAAGTAGCCCGGCGAAACAAATTTGTAGCGCCGTATCGGAGGGATGGTGCCCTCGCGATACGAATGATCGGCGGCGTAGATGGGATCGTTCCCGCCACCCTCCATGGGAATCGTGTTCGCCACCGCGACCGAGGAGATACCCGCCAGGCCGGCGACGCGATTCAGGATTTCCTGTTCCATGCGGATCACGCGCTCCGGTTCCTTCACCTGCGACTCGGGAATCGAGATGCGCAGCGTCTGCACGTCATGGGCGCCGGAGAACCCCGGGTCCACGTGCCGCAGCGCCTGGAACGTGCGGATCATCAGGCCGGAGCTGACCAGCAGGACCAGCGCCAGGGCCACCTGCACTACGACCAGGACGCTGCGCGCGCGATGGCGATCCTTACTCTGGCTGAGCGACCGGCCTCCGCCACGCAGGGCGTTGGAAATTTGGGGGCGCGCGTATTTGAGCACCGGAATCAGACCGAAGACCAGACCGGCGGCCAGGGAAATGGTCAGCGTGAACCCCAGCACCCACCAGTCGATCGAGATGTTTTCCATGCGCGGCAGATGTGCCGGACCGGATGCCGTGAGCAGGCGCAGCGCCGCGGCAGCGAGCGCCAGTCCGAGCGCGCCCCCGGCAATGCCGAGCAGTGCGCTCTCCAGCAGGAGCTCGCGCGCGATGCGTCCCCATCCGGCGCCCAGGGCGGCGCGAATCGCCAACTCCTGCCGGCGTCCATCGGCGCGCACCAGCAGCAGATTCGCGACATTGGCGCAGGCGATCAACAGGACCATGCCCACCGTGCCCATCAGCACCCACAGCGTGTCGCCGACGTCGCCCAGCAAATCCGCCTTCAACAGCCGCAAATTGGGACCAATGCGCGCCTCTTCGAACATCTTCCCGCTGTAGCCGGAGGGAGGCGCAAATCTCTGGGCCGCAATCGGCAGCATGCGCGCGATATCCGTATTGGCTTGCGCCAGGGTCGCGCCGGGCTGGAGCATGGCGACTCCCTGGAAGCTGAAATTGCCCAAGCGCACTTCCGCGCGGTTGAATCTCATCGGCATCAGGAGCGAAACCTTGCGATCCATGAACTGGAACGAAGGCGGCAGCACTCCGATCACTTCGCGCGCATTACCGTCCACCATGATCCGGCGGCCCAGCACCGCGCGATCACCCCCGAAGCGCGCCTTCCAATAGCCGTCCGACAACATTACCGTGCGTGGGCTATTGGGATCGTCGTCGGAGGCGGTGAAGCCGCGTCCCAGCGCGGGCTGCACCGCCAGCACCGGAAGCAGGCGATGGGTTGCCTGCACGATGGGGACCTCTTCAGGCTCGGCAATGCCGGTGACGCTGGAAGTGCCATCCTGCCACATGCTGACGTCTTGCAATACACGGCTCTCGTCGCGGTAAACGAAGTACAGCGAGGGCGCCATGTTGAGGTCCTTGATATTGACGCCCGGCGCGGTGTGCCACAGGGCGACCAGGCGCTCGGAATGCGGATACGGCAGGGGTTTCAGGAGCACGCCATCGATCACGCTGAAGATCGCGGTGTTGGCCCCGATGCCGATGGCCAGCGTCACCAGCGATATGGCGGTGAACATGGGCGACCGCGCCAGCCTGCGCAGGGTGTGACTCAGAGGGGTGAGGATGGATCGCAAGTTACCGCTCCTTTGGCGCTCGTAAACTAGATACGCCGCGGGAGGGAAAAAGTTTGCGCAAAGTTGGAAGCCGGGAAAGCATGCCCCACGAATGGGGGACGAAACACGCCGGACAAACTGGAGGGCGTCGTGCCAGCGAGGGGGCGACGCGGCCAGATGAATCGCGATCGGTAAACGCGGCGGCGTCAGGGTCGAGTTATCCCGGAGAGAGGCCGCCCAACTTCACCAGGCAATTGCGAATTTGCTGGATCGATGAAGAGG
>JADGNS010000516.1 GCA_017883355.1 Candidatus Solibacter sp. | reverse complement strand
AACCCCTTCCCTCTTGGGTAAGGTTTTCCCGTGAGTCAACGCGGCCTTCACAGGGTTTTGCGCGCATGCTGCCTATACGGTGTTGCCGTGCAAGTGTCACTTTTTACACTCACCAGCGCTTTGAGCTGAGCGCACCAAACGCTCACCCGCGCAGAGCGTCCGTGGCCGCCGCGGGGCGGGACCGGGGTCAGACCAGAGATTGGTCCAAGCTGGGTGCGGGGCACAGAGATGAATTGAGAAGCGCTGAAACCTGGGAGGCTGAAGAAGGATTGGCTTGGAGCAGAACGCGCGATACGGATTCAGAGCAGTGCGATTTGCCAGTGGGGCGCGCGACTGTTGTTAGCAGCACCCTCCGGTGACGATTCCGCCGTTGCGACGCCGCTCCTCTCAAATCGGAAGCGACCCTCAACGTCGAAGTCCAGAGCGCCGAACAGTGACACCCCTCACGAGCCGTGGCGCCGCGGCGGATGCGTCCGCCGGCGTCAGGGAATCACGCGCAGGCGGTAGAGCCGGATGGGCGGCTGCGGGTTGGTGGGAAGCGCGTCCTCAAACATCTCATTGGTGAGGGTGGCCGTGAGAGGAAACAATCCGTCCGGATAGTCGGCGAACGCCTGTGTGCCGGAGGAGATTTCGAGTTGATAGCGTTTGCCCACGACGGCCGGCCAGGTGAGAAGGTTGTGCGTCGGATCCAGTGGGAGCAGGCTCAGGCGCAGGGTGAAGTTGGGATCGCGCGGGTTCGTGCCGGCGATGAATTCCTCCCAGTTGCTCATCCCGTCGTGGTCGGGATCGCCAGCCGAACCATTGTCGCCCAGCGACGAAAAGGGGTCCAGGCCATACTGCAATTCCCACCAGTTGGGCAGGCCGTCGCCGTCTTCGTCACCGTTGGGATCCAGCGCCAGACGCACGCTCACCGCGCCCAGCGTGGCATTGGACAGGCCCGAACCGGTCAGCGACGAGCCGAGGAAGCCCGTGTCCAAGGCGCGTGCCTGGAGGTTGGTGTCGTATTGCGGGCCGCCCACAACGGCGGCGATCTGGATGATGTCCCCGGGTCGGAGTCCGCCCAGTTGGTCGAACGGGATGGCGATTTCGATGAAGTTGGCGTTTTGCTCCGGGAAGCGCAATTGCGGGGCTGGCTCCAGGATTTGGGGTGAGCGGTTGAACTGTTGCAGCCGGACGCCCGGCACGTCGGACAAGCCGGTGTCCAGGCGGAAGACACCCTGGCCGACCTCCAGGTCCAAGCCGGGCCGCCGGAAGGAGCGGTCCTGGCCGTCGGCGTATTCGTCCCCGAGCAGGCAGGCGACGGACGGGGCGAAACGGGTGAACGAGAGGTTCTCCAGGAAGTCCAGACCATCCACGCCCTGGGTGGTGCCGATCAGGCCGTCGCCCAGACCGATCAGATTGGTCACGCCCGTCTGGCGGGGCGATTCGATGAACAGGAAGACATTGTTGTTCGAGTAGATCATGACCTGCTCGAAGCCGATGTAGAGATTGGTGGCGTCGTTGTTGACGAAGACGCGGCCCAGGTTGGCGTAGGCGCCGGCCAGGGTCAGGATCGGCGTGCCGGCGAAGCCGAAGGTCTGGCCGTTGATGTTGCCGTGGCCGTCGTTGGCGGGCGAGGACTCGACCAGCGGGCTGTGCCAGGCGGCGTCGTAAAGCTGCGGCGGCGGCAGCTTCCGCTGGACGGTCATGGAATCGAACGCCACGCCGTTGGTGCCGATGGCCTGCAACCGCAGCGTATCGCCCTGAACGGTGACCTGGACGAAGTGCCAGGAGAGATAAAACTCGGAATCGGCCGCGTCGCGCTCGGTGATGTAATAGGTCGGCAAGGGTCCGCCCCCACCGCCCGACACGATCTGGTACACGCCGCCCATCGGGTTGGACCGCTCGTAATCGTGCTCGTGGCCGCTGAAGATGATTTGCACGCCGTACCGCTGGGCGACCGGCACGAGCAGATCGTGCAGCTCGAACGTGTCGTAGATGCCGTTGGCATTGTCGTCGTCGAACCGGTGATAGCTGGAGCCGGCGACGGGCGAGTGCATGACGATGAATTTCCAGGGCTTGGTGGTGGTGGCCAGGTCGTTGGTAAGCCAGTTGTATTGCGGCGAACCGTTGGTCAGCCAGTAAGGCTCGGTGCCGGGGTAATGCTTCAAGCTGGGCACCCAGAGCACGGCGAAATGGGCGTTGCCGTGGTCGAGCGAGTAAAAGTGTTTGGTCCCCGTGACGCTGTTAGTAGGCAGGTAGAACGTGCTCAGAAACGGCTGGTCCACCGCGGGCGTTTCAAGGTCCTCGTTGCCCGCGCAGAAGAAGAACGGCACCGACCGCATCTGCGGCCCGTAAATGCTCAGGCAGCGGTAATCCTCGCGGCCCAGTAAGAAGTGGTTGTACACGATGTCGCCGCAATGCATCACCAGGTCGGGATTGGCCTGCGCCATCAACGCGGCCAGCTTGTATTGCGCCGGACTCGCGCTGCCGCTGTCGCCCAGGACGAGGAAGGAGAAATCCCCCTGGCTCTTGAGCGTCCGGAACGAGGCCACCGGCGAGACCGCCGTGACGCCGCCCGCCGTGCTTTTCACCCGGTAGTAGTAGCGCGTGCCCGGAAGCAGGTTCGCCAGGGTGAAGACGTGGTTGGTGACCGGTGAAACGTCGGCCACCTGTCCGCCGAGGCTGGCGTCGGCGCCGAACTCGACCACGCTGTCGGCGGGCAGCGGCGTGCGCCAGATCACCTGAATGCTGTGGGTGGAGGCGTTCTCGACGAACGGGCCGCGCTGGAAGTTGCCCAGCAATTCGGGCACCACCCGCATGGCGTAGGCGTAGCCGGGCGGATTGGTCACGGCGGTGTGCGCCTGGATGGCCAGGAGGTTTTGCCCGTTGGTCAATAGGCCAACGAAGGGCGACACGTCGAATTCCTCGGCCGTGCCGCCGACGTGGTAATCCGCGTAGCAGTCGTAGGTGGCCGGGTCGTTCGTCAGGCCGCGGCGAAGGATTTCCTGGCCGTTGAGATACGCGACGAAGCCATGCGTGTAGTCCAGCCGGAGCGACAGCCATTTGATGGCGGCGGCATTGGTCACCGTGAACGCGCGCCGGAAATAGTAGGCCAGACACGACGACGAAGGCGCGAGGAAGGTCGCTTCCCGCGTGCCGTCACCCTCGTATGGCAGCGTGCTGAACGCAGACAAGACCTGGGGCCACGCGGTATCGTCGAAGCCAGGACTTCGCCATGCCTCGATGGGCGAGGAAGGTTCGTTGGTGCCGCGGCAGTAACGCCACGTGTCCCCCACGCGCACCAGCGAGATATCATCCGCAAAGACCCCGCTGGCCAGCAGCAAGACCGGCCAGAAGGCCAAGCGCAATGTCACCATTGGGCAAGGTTACGTTTCCCCCATCGGCAAATCAAACCAGATCATGGCCTCAGAGCGCGAGGCCTGGCATCGCTACGCCGGACGCAGACCAGCGAGAACAGGGAAGATCTTCAAGAGGGCGTGGCCGAGCCATTGGCCGGGAGCTACCCGTTGCGCCGGCGAGCCACTCGACCCGCAAGCGCGACTGCTCCCAGACCCAGCAGCGCCATCACGCTCGGTTCCGGCACCGTCGAGGCGGTGGCGGACCACGGCACCACCGTCATGCCGCGGATCAACAGGTCATCGCCGGGATCGCCAATCGTGCCCACTAACGTGGCCTGGCCGGTGGCGACATCCAGCGTGTAGAGGTTGGCCTGCGGATCGTCGTCGCTGGCCGGTGAGCCGAGATAGCCGATGCCCGTAGCGTCGGAGATGTCGAAGCCATTGTAGCGGGAGTAACTGACGCCGATGCCTGAGGGGGTCAGCGTATTCAGCAGGCCGGTGGCGGGGTCGAGGCGGACCATGGTTTTGCGCAGCGAGTCCAGCCCATATAAGACCCCGTTGCCGTGGTCGTAGGCCAGGCTGGTGATGTTCGGATTGGTCCCCGCGAAGAGATCGCCGGGGGCGTAAGCCAGGACCGGATCGGTCGAACAGATCCCGGTGGTACGGCAAATATTTAGACGGATGTCCAATTCCGAGACAACGACGCCGCCGGCCGGGGTGTTGGCGAAACCGAAGGCCGTCCCCTTCGCACCCGCGGAGTTGCCATTGCCAATCAGACTCGCCTGCCCGTTGGCGGGGTCAATGGCGTACAGTCCGCCAAGACTGCTCCAGCCGTAAATCTGGCCGTTCCAGTAGTTGATCGTTTCGATCTGCTCACCCCCGACCAGGCCCGAAATCGCATGGCTTTCAAGGATAGTGCCGGGTTCGTCGCTCTTGAAAGAGAAGAGGCTATCGCCCGTGAAACTGACACCGACAATGAGCTCCTGCGGACCCGCCCCAGCCCGCGCGCCGGCGATGGCCAGCAGGCCCAGCGCCGCGGCCACGAGCTTCACGAACTTCTGGATGGCTCTCGGTTTCATAATTCGACCCGCATGCGTTTCCTCAAAGCAGCACGTCCCGTGCCTTGCGGGGCCGAAGCGGCCACCCTGCGGCGCATCGAGCAATCCGGACGCCTTACCTCCCTAATCCCTCCCTATCCCGATACAAACCGGTTGAAAATGAACCTACGGTGTGTGTCCGGAGGGGCAACGGAGGGGTGACGGCGGGAGACGATCGGGACACTTACCCAACGGGTTTCCGCTTTACGCGTAGAGGTACAGCAGGTGAGCCAGATGGTCGCGTGTGCCCATCGCCAACCGCTGAGCAATCCAATCCACCGTCACGGTGGTTTCAGCCCGCAG
>JADGNS010000021.1 GCA_017883355.1 Candidatus Solibacter sp. | reverse complement strand
ATCGCGGAGGCGATCGGAGCAAAGCAGGCGCGTTAAGTAAGAGCCGAAGGGAGGGGTCTGGAACCGCCTTCCGTAGCGGGCCCCTGGATAATGCCTCCCAAGGTAGGATTCGAACCTGGAACCCTTCGGTTACAGCCGAATCTCTACCGCCGAGCTACTGTGGGAAGTAATCAGCCGCGGATCGCGGGGAGGTGTTGTCATGAAGACTCGACTGGCCATGCTGTTGTTTGCCGCCAACCTGCTGCTCGCCCAGCCGGGCTGGTGGTCCACCGAGCCGATCCGCTGGGTGCAGACCAATCTGCGCGAGGTTGACGCTCGGGTGGATACCGGCCACCTGGTGGCGCAACTCGCCGAGATGCGCGCCAATGTGGTCCTCATGGGGATGGGCGGCATCAGCGCTTATTATCCGACGAAGGTGGAGTTCCATTACGCGAGCCCCTACCTGCCGGCGGGCCGCGACATGTTTGGCGACGTGCTCCAAGAGGCGCACGCGCACGGCATCCGCGTGGTTGGCCGCTACGACCTCAGCAAGACCCAGAAAGCCGCCTACGACGCACACCCCGAGTGGTTCTTCCGTAAGGCCGATGGCGCGCCGGTGATCTACAACGGTCTCTATTCCACCTGCATCAACGGCGGATACTATCGCGGGCAGGCGATGAAGATCCTGACGGAAGGACTGGAGCGCTACGACGTCGACGGCCTCTTCTTCAATATGTTCGGCAACCAGTCCACCGATTACAGCGGCGCCTACGTCGGCCTGTGCCACTGCGATTCGTGCCGCGCCAGGTATCGCGCGCTGTACGCCCGCGAGATTCCGGAACGCGCCGACGACGATTACCGCAAATTCCTCCAGACCAGCGCCCGCGAGGTCTCTGAAGCCATCGGCAAGCTGATCCGCCAGAAGCGGCCGCACGCAGGCTACTTCAACTACATGCAGGAGTACACCGACGGCATCATGTCGGAGTCGAATACCGCGGTGCGGCGGGCGCTGCCGCTGTGGCCGTACTCGGCGAGCGACAACGTGAATCGTGCGCTCAACAGCCAGCCCGGAAAGCTGCCGGTGGATCTCAACATGCAGTTTGTGGATTACTGGTGGCGCTTTGCAACCGTCCCTCGCCAGGAGATTGCGCTGCGCATGTGGCAGAACATGGCCAACGGAGGCGCGCTCACTTTCGAAGTCAACGGCACGCTGGACCTGCAGGACCGGCAGGCTTACGAAACCGCCAAGCCGATCTTCCAATGGGCCGCCGCCAATCAGCAGCACTACGCCGGACTGCGCAATGCCGCGCGCGTGCTGTTGCTCGCCGGACCCTCATCGCGCGGCGACGACGCCTATCGGGGCATTTTCCGCCTGCTCACCGAAGAGCACATCCCGTTCGCCGTTTCCGAGAACATGGAATGGCTCGGTACCCGGCCATTCGATCTGGCGATCGCCACCGATTGGGCGCCCCGCGGCCTTCAGCAATATGTCGAGCGGGGCGGCCGTCTGCTGATTGCGAGTTCGCGCCCGCCGGAGTTCGCGATCGCCCGCGTTATCGCCACGACACCCGACGTGAAGGGATACCTCCGCGTTCGCAACCATGACATGTTCCCGTCTCTGGCCGATACGGACTTACTCCTGCTGAACGGACCGTTCACCACACTGGAGGGCGACGGCTCGAAATCGCTTTCGCTGGTGCCGCCGTCCATGATCGGGCCGCCGGAAAAGGTGCATGCCGATATGCAGGACACGACCACGCCGGCCATCGTCACCAGGAGCCTGGGCCAGGGCACGGTGACCTGGCTCCCCTGGGAGTTGGGCGCGCTCTACTACCGCCACAGCCTGTTGGCTCATGCGGGCCTGTTCCGCGATTGCATCGCCGCACTCTATCCGCAACGCCAGGTGAAGACCAACGCCCACCCGTTGGTGGAAGTCACGTTGATGGAGCAGGCAGGGCGGACGCAACTCCACTTGATCAATTTTTCCGGCCACTCGGAGACCGCTTACTTCGCTCCGGTACCGATGCGCGAAATCCGCATCGAGCTCCGCGGCGCATTCCATAGCGCGCGCGCCGTGCGTCATCCCATGGACCTGAAGATCCAGATGCGCGGGGGGTACTCGGAAGTCACGCTTCCGGAGTTGTTGGATTACGAGCTGGTGGTATTCAACTAAGGGTGGGGACACCTCCCTTAAGTTGGCGAAGGTGGAACCAACGAGGGAAGAGGCCTTCAACGCAGAGACGCAGAGAACGCAGAGGAAGCGCAGAGAAAACCAGAGACCGGTTCGACGGAACCTCCTTGAAGCAGATCGCAGAGGGTGTACTAACTTAGGATTATGTCTAACTACGGCAAGATCGCGCTGGTTACGGGCGCCGGCAGCGGAATCGGGCGCGCCGTTTCCCTGGGGCTTCAGTCCGCGGGGTACTCGGTGGTGCTTGCGGGCAGGCGCGCCGAAGCACTGGAGGGGACCGCGGCGTCGGCCGCCTCAGCGGGCGGCAGGATGCTGTGCGTCCCCAGCGACGTGACCGATCCGAATTCCGTCAGGGCGCTGTTCGCCAAGACTCAGGAAGCGTTCGGGCGCCTGGATGTTCTCTTCAACAACGCGGGCACCGGCGCGCCGGCCATTCCGCTGGAGGACCTGCTGTACGAGAAGTGGATGCAAGTGGTGGCGGTCAACCTCACCGGCGCATTCCTCTGCGCGCAGCAAGCCATCAAGCTCATGAAAGTGCAGCAACCGGGCGGCGGGCGGATCATCAATAACGGTTCCATCTCCGCGCACGCGCCGCGGCCGCACTCCGCCCCGTACACCGCCACGAAGCACGCCATCACCGGCCTCACCAAGAGCATTTCGCTCGACTGCCGGCGATACAATATCGCCTGCGGACAGATCGACATCGGCAACGCCGCTACGGAGATGACCGAGCGCATGACGGCCGGCGTCCCGCAGGCCAACGGCACGATCGCGGTGGAACCGCGCATCGACGTCCGGCACGTCGCCGATGCGGTGCTTTACATGGCGAATCTCCCCTTGGACGCCAACGTGCAGTTCCTTACCGTGATGGCCACGAACATGCCGTTCATCGGACGGGGGTAGCCAAGAGCGCGAACGCCACAATGGTCTGTTCGCGCCCGCCTTCGAGCAGGGCGTCTTCCAGACCGGCCGGATCCACCTGCACCTGGCACGCCGCGATCTGCTCGTCGGTAGCGCCCTGAAAGTTCAGCTCGCAAACGCCCAGGACATCGCCGCCGCTGCGCACGGCGGGGCCGAAGATCCGGCAGGTGACGGGGCGCGCTTCGTACAGGTCGCAGGTCAGCGCCTCGGGGTCGAGGGCCGGACAATACTCCTCGTCGGGCAGGGCCGCGAAGCGCTCCTCGGCTTCTTCGTCTTCGTCCAGGATGCCGGTAGTCAAATCGCCGGGGAAGTCCGCCATCCGAGCCACCGACTCCCGCGCGCGTCGCCGCACCCTGACTGCGCGGTCCGGGTCGCGCCGCTCCAGTTGCGCGAGGCCCTGGCGCAACCGCCAGGCATCGAGTTGCGTGATGGGGAACGGCCCGAGGCAGCACTCCGCGCAGCCCGGCTTGCAGACCACCCAGGCGCCGGCGAGGCGCACCGCTTCGGCCATCGCGGCGTCGACGATTTGAATCAACTCCCGGTCGCTGGTCACCATTTCGAGCATAACGCGCCACATGTTACCATCGCTACTTGCGTAAGGTACCGCTTGCAGAATCCCTCCGAATTATCGGGCGAGGCTCGTCAAACTGGCTCGCCAATCGCCCGATCGTGGTGTCTTTTGAGGTCACCGACGCGTGTACCTGCTGGTGCAAACACTGCGATCACGGCGGCCCGCGCGACGAATCGCGCAACCTGAAGCCCGCCGATTACCGCCGCTACATGGAGGAGTTGCGCCCCTGCGTAGTGCAGGTTTCGGGGGGCGAACCCCTGATGCGCGACGACGTCGTCGAAATCGTGCGCAGCATCAAGAACGGCGAAACCGTACCGTACACGATCCTGGTTTCCAATTGGTCCCACATGACCGAGGAGAAGTACCTGGCCCTGCGCGCCGCCGGCATCGACCAGTTCTCGGTGAGCCTGGACTTTCCGGACGAGCGCCACGACGACTTCCGCGTCTACCCCGGGTTATACCGCCATCTGGAAGATCTGATCCCGCGTCTGGCCAAACTGGGGCATGACGATATCGTGCTCAACAGTTGCATCACCACGGAGAATCTGGGCGAGATCGAGGCCATCGCGGACAAGGCCCGCGAATGGGGTGTGAATCTCTGCTACAGCGCGTATTCGGCGCGGCGCACCGGCTGCCGCGATTACTTCCCCGGCGCGCCGGAACAGCTCGCCGAACTCAGTGCGCGGTTAGGTCGCGTGGAAGAGCGCCGCGATTCCACCAACTGGCTCGTCAACTCGCCGAGTACGCTAGAGGCCACGCGGCAGTACTTCGCCAACAACGGCACCCCCGGCTGCAAAGCGGGACAGCGCTTTCTGGTGGTCACGGCCGATGGCGCGTTGCAGCCGTGCTCCATGCAGTTCCAGCGCTACACCCTGGAAGAGCGCCACCGCATGATCGCCGAGTTCACGGCCACCAACCAGTGCGACGAGTGTTACGTCTCGATCCGCTCCTACCTGGACAAGAGCTTCCCGAAGCTACTCTGGGAAAACGTGAGCGGGTTCCTGTCGATCAAGTAGGGCAGCCTCCGCGCGTTCTTCACGCCAGCGAGGCCGCGGCCGGGTCGAGAAACAGGATGGCGGAGGGATGCCGCCGCAGCGCCGACGCCGGACACGCTGGCGCGACGGGCCCTTCCAGCGTTGCGCGGACCGCCGCGCTCTTGTGCTCGCCGTTGACGAACACCAAGGCCCGCGGCACCCGCAGGAAGAACGGCACGGTCAGCGAGAGGGCGCGCCGCGGCACGTCCTCCAGGCGCGCGAACGCCCCATCGTGCACCTGCTGCATGCGGCAGACGTCGTCGAGAGCGACAGCACGCACATCCCGCGGATCGTTGAAATCGCAGACCGGCGGATCGATGAAGGCCAGGTGCCCGTTCTCGCCGATTCCCATGATGACCAGGCACGGCTCCGCCTGCCGCAGCAGTCCGGCGTAGCGCTGGCATTCGGCCTCCGCGTCCGCCGCCTCGCCATCCAGTTGGTGAAACGCCGCCACCGGCACGTGGTCGAACAGACGCTCGCGCAAAAAACGCCGGAACGAAGCCGGGTGGTCCCCGGACATCCCCGCGTACTCGTCCATGTGAAAGGCGGTGATGCGCGGCCAATCAATTTCCTGGGCGCGCAATGACCCGAGGAACGGGTCCTGCGACACGGCGGATGCGAAGACCACCGCCGCCCGCCCGGCGCGCTCCGTCGCGGCGCGCATAATCGCGGCCGCGATCTCCGCGCCTGCCGCGCCGGCTTCGCCCCGGTTGGCGAAAACCCGCACTTCGAGGCGGTCCCGAAAAAACGTCCGTATGTTGGCGCTCACGAAAACACCATAGCATCCGTGCCCGCCGCCGCAAACTTGTGGACCGGGCCAGGACTTCTTGTCGAAAGCTTCGTCCAACAGCGGAGGAGGCAAGTGTCAGCCGGGGACATCTTTACCGCACCTCAATGCAAACTCATATCGCGGAATGATTGACCTTGGAATCTGGTTATCGTATATTGAACCACGTAACGGTGGGTGTGATGAATCGACTGAGTAAGCTGCTACAGCCAGCGGCGCGCGTTGCCCGACTGCCCGACGATCGGGTTCGCGTGCTATACCCGAAATTCCGCTGGCAGATCCTCGAATCCACATTCATCGGTTACGCCACTTTTTACGTGGTACGCAACAACCTGCCGGTGGTTTCCAAGGAGATGGGGCAGGCCCTGCACTACAGCAAGGGCCAGATCGGCGATCTGCTGGCGCTCACGGCGATTGCATACGGCATCGGCAAGTTCCTGATGGGGGCGTGGAGCGACCGCAGCAATCCCCGCTACTTCATGCCCGTCGGATTGCTGCTCACCGCGTTGTGCAATTTTGCCTTCGGCGCCACCAGCAGCTATCCCACGCACCTGGCGCTCTGGACCCTCAACGGGCTGGTGCAGGGCATGGGGTGGGGGCCCTGCGGCCGCTCGCTGGGGCACTGGTACAGCGTGCGGGAACGCGGGACGGTGTTCGCCGTCTGGAACATCTCGCATAACGTGGGAGGCGGGCTGACCGGACTGATCGCCGCCTACAGCACGGCGTGGATGGGGTGGCGCTCGGCGTTTTACGTGCCGGGCGTGCTGGCGATTCTTTGCGCCTGCTACCTGATGGTGAGGCTGCGCGACACACCGCAATCGGTCGGACTGCCGCCGGTGGAAGAGTATCGCAACGACTATCCGCCCGAGGGCGGACGCGACCGGGAAGAGGAGCTGGGTACGCGGGAGCTGCTGATGACGTACGTTCTGAAGAATCGCGCGCTGTGGCTGTTCGCCATGGCGAATTTCTTCGTGTACATCGCGCGCTACAGCATGCTCGATTGGGGCCCGACTTACCTGAAGGAGGTCAAGCGTGCCAGTTTGCAGGACGGCGGATTCAGTACGGCGGTTTTCGAGTTCGCCGGCATCTTCAGCACCATACTGATCGGCTGGCTCTCCGACAAGACCGGCGGACGCCGCGGGATGGTGAGCCTGCTTTGCATGATCCCCGTGTTCCTGGCATTCGGGGCGATTCTGTATACTCCGCCGGGAATGCTGTGGCTGGATCTTACGCTATTCGGCGTGGTGGGATTCTTCATCTATCCGCCGGTGATGCTGCTGGGCGTCACCGGACTGGACTTCAGCTCGAAGAAAGCGGTTGGGGCGGCGGCGGGCTTCATTGGGCTCTTCGGATATCTCGGCCGCACCGTGCAGGGCAAGGGTATCGGCACGATTGCGGAACGGTACGGTTGGGATGCCGCACTGTACGCGATTCTGGCCTCGACATTCGTGGGGATCCTGTTGCTCTCCCTGACGTGGAAATTAAGACCTCGCGCCATCGGTCCGGACCGCGGCGCGATCATTGAAAACGCACCGGCTCTCAAAGGAGGCGGCGCATGACACGAATATTATCGGGCTACAGACGGGCTGAAACCTTGTGGGGCGGGACCGGCGGCGGTAACCAACCGCCGCGCAGGTTACCAACCTGCCCCACATCGATGGCACACTATGTTTGTGACACGGTGATACGAATCTGTAACGGCAATGTAAACGGCAGTCAACGTTCGACCGGTACGATCTCTGTGAGGAAAGGCAATCTTATGACCAAATTTTCGAGAATCACGTTGTTAGTCGGCTCACTTCTGCTGGCGGGTTTGCTCCACGCGCAGTCTGAAAACGCCGAAGTTCTGGGCACGGTTCGCGACCAATCGGGCGGCGCCTTGCCGAAGGCAACGGTTACGTTGACCAACCAGGAAACCGGCATCAGGGCGCAGGCCTCCACCGACGAAAACGGTAGTTTCGATTTCTTCAGCGTCAAGGTGGGCCGCTACACGCTGATCGTGGAGCACACCGGCTTTTCGAAGGCGACCACTACGGACCTGGCGGTCAGCGTGGGCGCCCGGCAGCGCGTGGACGTGGTAATGCAGGTGGGCGCCGTTACCGAATCTGTCGAGGTGACCGGGATTTCGGCGGCCTTGCAGACCGATTCCAGCGAGCACGGCCAGGTGATCGGCACGCAGGCGGTAGTGGAACTGCCGCTCAACGGGCGCAACTATTCCGACCTGGCGCTGCTGACCACGAATGTGCACCGCTCGCCGATCGCCGCCAACGCGGTGACGCCGCGCGAAGGGGCGTTCAACGTGAACGGCATGCGGAGCACGTATAACAACTTCCTGCTGGACGGCCAGGACAATAACGCCTATTCCACCAGCAACCAGGGGTTTTCCAACCAGGTGGCGCAGCCCTCGCCCGACGCGGTGGCCGAATTCAAGGTGATCACCAGCAACTTCAGCGCGGAGTACGGGCGCGTGGGCGGCGCGGTGGTCAACGTGGTGATGCGCTCGGGGACCAACCAGTTGCACGGCACGGTCTACGAGTTTCTGCGCAACACGAAGTTGAACGCGATCGGGTACATTTTCGGGGTTCGTCCGGCGACGTTCCAGAAACCGACGCTGCAGCGCAACCAGTTCGGGGGCACGATCGGCGGCCCGATCGTCAAGAACAAGATTTTCTTCTTCGGGGATTACGAAGGGTTCCGCCAGCTCCAGAAGGGGTTGAACTTCGATTCGCTGCCGAGCTTGACGGATCGCGCCGGCACGCTGCCGGTCTCGGTGGTCAATCCGATCACCGGTGTGGTTTACCAGGCGAACACGCCGATCGCCATGACGAATTTCGCCCGACAGGTGCTGACCGCGCTTCCCACGCTCACCGGCGCGGGGCGCTCCAACAACTATCAGCAACTGCTGCTGACGCGGGATTACGCCGACAAGTACGACGCTAAGATCGACGCCCAGCTCAATGACAAGATGACCGGCTTCCTGCGTTTCAGCCAGCGCAAGGATAACCAGTTCTACCAGCCCACCATCGCGGGACCGTCGGGCGGCGATGGCAACGGATTTGTACGTTCGCTGAATCAGTCCGCCAACATGGGCTACACCTGGACGGTGACCCCTACCTCGCTGATCGAGGTCCGCCTGGCCTACACCCGCATTAAGGCGGGCAAAGAGCCGGCATTTTTGGGCGGCGCCAGCATGCAGGATCTTTACGGCATCTCCGGCTTGCCGACGTTCCCGCAGCTTACCGGCGGCCTGAGTACGCAGAACGTCAGCGGGTTCACCGGCATGGGACGGCAGGCCACCAACCCGCAGTTCCAGCACCCGAGCACGTGGATTCCCAAGATCAACTACTCGTTGATGCGTGGGCGCCATGCGCTGAAAATGGGCGCGGAAGAGCACATCGTGCACACC
This sequence comes from Candidatus Solibacter sp., assembly GCA_017883355.1. Lineage (GTDB taxonomy): Bacteria > Acidobacteriota > Terriglobia > Bryobacterales > Bryobacteraceae > Solibacter. The sequence goes on along the minus strand of JADGNS010000021.1, from coordinate 5,215 downwards.
GAGGTGATGGACATCAACCCGGTGTATGGGTTGAACGCCTACGCGGGACAGTTCAGCAAGCCGACCTGCGCTCAATTGGGACAGGTGGCCGGGTGCGCCGTTGCCGCCGATTCCGCAAGTTATAACCTGGCCGATTTCATGTTCGGCCTGCCCAGCCAGGTGCAACTGGCCAACTACCTGGTGGGCAACTACCGGCAGCGGGAGTACTTCCTCTATCTGCAGGACGATTTCCGGGTGAACTCGAAGCTCACGCTGAACCTCGGTGTGCGCTGGGAGTATGCCACGCCGCGTTGGGAGCGGGACAACGTGCTCTCCAACTTCGACCCTTCCACCAACAAGATGCTGATTGCCAAGAACGGCAGCACGTACGACCGGACGCTGGTCAATCCCGACTATCGGGATTGGGCCCCGCGCCTCGGCCTGGCCTATAGCATTGATCCGAAGACCGTGTTCCGCAGCGGTTACGGGATCAGCTACGTGCACCTCAACCGGCTGGGCAGCGCCGACGAGCTCGGCATCAATGGCCCGCAGGTGGTGATCGCGACCATCAATCAAGCGATCCCCGCCGGCGGAGCGCCGCCCGCCGGATTCATCACCAGCACGGGCGGCTTCCCGGCCGGCCTCGCCAGCCCAGCCAATTTCAACCCGGTGCTTTCGAACGTGGCTTACATCCCGAAGGATACGCGATGGCCGTACGTGCAGACCTGGTTCGCCAGCATGCAGCGTGAACTGATTAAGGGCACGGTGCTGGAGTTGGCGTATACCGGAAGCCACAGCCTGCGCCTGCCGATTATCGCAGACTATAACCAGGCGGTGGCCAACCAGCCAGGCCAGACGCTGGGAATCCAACCCCGGCGGCCCAATCAGAGCTTCGGCGCCATCACCTGGGTGGACCCGGCCGGCGTCACCTCGTACAATGGTTTCTCGGCGCGATTGGAGCACCGTTTCTCGGCGGGCCTTTATTTCCTGAACTCGTTCACCTGGTCGAAGGCATTGGGGACTTCCGAGCAGGCCCTGGAGTACGCCAGCGGCTACTATCAGGCCAACCCGCAGAACATCTACAACCTGGCGGCCGAGCGCGGCCCCTCCAGCTTCGATATCAAGTTCATGAATACCACCAGCGTGGTGTATGAACTGCCGTTCGGCAAGGGCCGTAAGTTCGGCTCGCAATTGGGTGGGGTGTTCGACGCCATCGCGGGAGGCTGGGCTATCAATGGCATCAACTCGGCGAACACGGGAATCCCGCTGGATGTCAGCTACACGCCGGCGGCGGCGAACGACGGCACCGGCCGCATCCCGGACTATCGCGGCGAGGCCATTATGCGGCCGAACGTGAGCGGGGACACCACAGGCTCGGCGGGCGCGGCCATGCTGGATAACTATTTCAATAAGACTGCGTTCTCGATTCCTTCGGCCAGCGCGCCGTATGGCAACCTGGGACGCAACGCGCTGCGCGCTCCCGGCTACTGGCAGATGGACGTCGGCGTGAACAAGCGGTTCATCATCCCGGCGCGCGAAGGCATGTCGCTACAGTTCCGGAGTGAGTTCTTCAATATCCTGAACCGCTCCAACTTCTATCTGCCGAACTGCGACATCACCAACGCGGCGTTCGGCACGATTCGCAGCACTTATCCTCCGAGGCAGATTCAGTTCGCCTTGAAGTTGATGTTCTGAAATTTCCAGCCGCCGATGAACGCGGATAAACGCAGATAAGCACTCCCGTATCGATCCGCGTTCATCGGCGTTCATCGGCGGCTGATTTACTTTCGGAAGGTGAACCATGACCAGATCGGAGATGTACCGGCGGCTGCGCGCGCATGCCGGCGCGTGGGACATGATCGTGGTGGGCGGCGGAGCCACTGGTGTCGGGGTGGCAATCGACGCCGCCACGCGTGGGTACGACGTGCTGCTGCTGGAGCAGAGCGATTTCGGCAAAGGGACCTCCAGCCGCAGCACCAAGCTGGTCCACGGCGGCGTACGCTACCTGGAGCAAGGCAATCTGTCGCTGGTGATGGAGGCGCTGAAGGAGCGTGGACTGCTGCTGCAAAACGCTCCGCACCTGGTGCGGAATCTGGGTTTCGTGGTGCCCAACTACGATTGGTGGGAAGCGCCATTCTATGGGATCGGGCTGAAGCTGTACAATCTGCTGGCCGGCAAGTATGGCTTTGGGGCGTCGCGAATTCTTTCACGGGACGAGACGCTGGAACGGCTGCCGACTATCAAAACCGAAGGGCTGAAAGGCGGAGTGATTTACTTCGACGGCCAGTTTGACGACTCCCGCCTGCTCATCAACCTGGTGGCGACCGCCTGCGAACAAGGCGCCACGCTACTCAACTACGCCGAAGTCACCGCGGTGACGAAAGACGGCGATGGCTTCGTGGACGGCGTCCGGTTCCGCGACGCCGAGACCGGCGCGGAATTGGAAGCGCGCGGCAAAGTGGTGATCAACGCCACCGGACCATTCGCCGACACCTTGCGGCGCGCCGCCGACCCGGCGGCGGAGCCGATGATCGCTCCCAGCCAGGGCATCCACCTGGTGTTCGACGGATCGTTCCTGGCCGGCGACAACGCCATCATGGTGCCGCATACCAGCGACGGGCGCGTGATGTTCGCCATCCCGTGGCACGGCCATACGGTGGTGGGCACGACGGACACGCCGATTGCGCAGTCCACGCTGGAACCGGTAGCGCTGGAGCAGGAGGTGGAGTTCATCCTGCAGACGGCGTCGCTCTATCTCGACCGGAAGCCGGTGCGCGGCGACGTGCTCAGCGTGTTCGCGGGAATTCGCCCGCTGGTGCGATCGGGGGAGAGCGGCAATACGGCGGCGCTATCGCGCGACCACACGATCCGCATCGAGAACTCCGGCATGATCACCATCTGCGGCGGCAAGTGGACCACCTATCGTCACATGGCGGAAGATTGCGTCAACCAGGCGGCCACGCTCGCGCGTTTGGCGGAAAAACCGTGCGTCACCGGGCATCTGAATATCCACGGCTTCCATCCGGCGTCGGAGAAGTTCGGCCACTTGTGGGTGTACGGCAGCGACGCGCCGATGGTGCGGGAACTGGAGGCCGGCGAGCCGGCGTGGGCCGAGCCGCTGGATGGCGCGCTGCCTTACACCGGCGCGGAAATCATCTGGGCCGTGCGTCACGAACTAGCGCTCACCCTGGAGGATGTCCTGGCGCGGCGCACGCGGGCGTTGTTCCTCAACGCCCAGGCGGCGATCCGCATGGCGCCCCGCGTGGTGGAACTGATGGCGGGCGAGTTGGGGCGCGATGGCGAGTGGCAGGCAGGGCAACTGGCGGCGTTCGGCGAGGTGGCGAAGGGGTATTTGTTGGGGTAAAGAGGGATGACACCCCTGGATATGATGCCCCCAGGAATGGGGGCATGGCAGCCTGGAAGGCTGCGCTACGGAATGTAGTACAACAGGATCGATTTGCCCACGCGGCCTACGGGCTGGTATCGATCAAGCCAGGCGAAGGCGAGGTCCGGACGGTTGCGCTGTTGGGACACCATCCAGCCGTAGTTCTGCAACATGGTCTGGCTGACGGCGACCCATCCGGTGACGGGCTGGTAGGGTTCGAGCCCGTCCCAGGCAGGGAGACCGAGGCGGGTATCGTCGCCGGTGTAGAGGCAGGCCATGTGGAAGTAAGGGACGCGGCGGCGCTGCAACTCGGCGCCGAGGCGCGCCATGTCCTGACCCCAATCGAGGTCGGAATCCACCAGGATGCGCTCGGGATGGGAACCGGCGACCTCGTTGAAATAGGCGAGGTAATCGGGGTGGGCCGAGGCGGTGGAGACGGTAGTCCACAGGAGCAGAACGATGGCGGCAGCGCGTTGACGACGCCAGAGCCATACCACGCCGATACCGGCGGTGAGCGCGAGCAGCGGGTAGAGCGGCAGCATGTAGCGCACACCGATATTGAGGCTGGTGGGGAGATTGATCACGAGGATCGTGGCGGCGAGAACGCCAGGCATCCAGAGGTCGCGGCGCTTCTCATGGAATAGCGCAAAGACTCCGAGACCGGCCAGCAGAAGGATGGCCAGCGGCGTCTTGACGGCGACAGCGACGGGGAAGAAATACCACCAGCCGTGGAAGCTGTGGCGGCCCAGCAGGTACGCGGTGTGCCCCCCTTCGACGTGATTGTGCACCTGCCAGAGTCCGTCGAGGAGTTGCGGGGCGGGCACGGGAAGAGTTTCGAGCGCGTGGAACAGGGGCGTGGGAATTTTGGCGAAGATGCCGCCTTGCCCGGCGGCGTCGCTAGAGACGTGCTCGGTCATGGGGCCGAAGGAGAAGCGGTAGGCGCCCCAGATAAGGAGGAAGGCGATGGGGATCCAGGCCCAGTTGCGCTTCTGGCGCGCGCGGGGGTGCAGCAGCGTGATGGCTGCGATGCAGGCGGGCAGGAGGAGCACGGCGGAGAACTTGGAGAGGACGGCCAGGGCCAGGCCCAAGCCGAAAAAGATGGCGCGCCGCAGGGTGCTTTCTTCCAGCCATAGGGTGTAGGCAAAGAGGGCCGTGAGGACGCCTGCGCAGATGGCCATATCCAGGGTGGCGACGCCGGCGTGCGCCAGCACCGGCGGCATGTTGGTGAACACCCAGACGGGGGCGAGTGCACCCCATTCGCCGAGGAGCTTGCGGCCCCACAACCAGACTATCGTGCAGGCCAGCAGGAAAAACGGCAGGATGCCGAGGCGCGCCAGAGTGAGGGCCTTGCCATAACGCGGGGCGCTATTGAGGACCGCGTTGCCTTCCTTCCAGCGGTCGGGCAGCTTCTGCGCGCGTGCGCCGTAGAGGTAGGGACCGACGGCGATGGCGAGACGGGCGAGGGGCGGATGGAAGGCGCCGTAATCGTAACGGCCGAGGTCCAGGTACTGCATCCCGCAGGCGATGTTGGGGGTCTCATCGGACGTCTGCGCGATGCCGCGGTAGGTGGCGGCGATGCGCGCCACGCCGATCAAGGCCAGCAGGAGGAAGATCAGAGTTGGTTTGGACGGCAGCACGCGATGATCCAAGGAAATGCCTCGACGATCCGCACCTCGGCCACCGAGCCCGAGAGGAAGGCGCGAAAGGTGCGGAGATTCCAATGTTGCACATGCTCGGGGTGATTGCCCAGTCGGCCCAGATGTTTGCCCCGCAGGACGTTGCCGATGCGGAAGTAGGGTTCCAAGGGCACGGATACGACCACGGCGCGGCGCGCCACGCGCGCCAGTTCGC
>JADGNS010000515.1 GCA_017883355.1 Candidatus Solibacter sp. | reverse complement strand
CAGTAAAACGTTGCCCCAGAGCGGGACAAATTTGTCCCGCCTTCCGCAGCCCCTGTGCCCCAAGGTTGTCGCTGTGCTAACTCGCCCCGTACCCGTCCGGCACCAGCAGCGTGATCGCATTCGGCACGATCCGTATCTCCGCCGGAAGTGTCCCGCCAATCTCGCCATCGATCTGCACGAAAGCTCGCCGCCCGTCCGCCGCCGAGATCGTCACCCGGTCCGCACGCAGCACCGTGACCCCCCTCATCCCGCTCAGCCGGTTGAACGCCATCCCGGCGAAGTACTTCACGTACCGCGTCGCGGCGCCGCCCTCGAACAGGATGACCTCGAATTCATCGTGCAGCAGAGTCACGCTCCGCGCGATTTCGAAATCGCCCCCGTAATTCCGCACCTTGCTCAACAGCGCGAACGAGCACTTCCGCCGCTCGCCCGCAATCTCTACGTCGAATTCGGCCAGCCGCTTGCCCAGCAGGCTCCATCCCGCCACCCAATAGGCGAACTTCCCCGTCCTTGCCTTCAGCGCTGCATTCACTCGGTAAACCACGTGCGCATCCAGACCAACCCCCGCCATCAAGAGAAAGTGCCGCGCCACCCGGCCCCCATCGCAGGTCACGTGTCCCACCGAAATCCGCCTGGGCCGCAACTCGCCCAACCCGCGCGCCACCGTTTCCAGATTGCCGCCCAGCTTCAGCTCCGTCGCCAGCACGTTCGCCGTGCCCGTCGGCAGAATCCCCAGCGGTACCGGACTGCCGATCATGCCTTCGGCCGCTTCGTTGATCGTCCCGTCGCCGCCCGCCACCAGGATCAGGTCCGCCCCGCCGCCGATGCGCGCGCGCGCCATCGCGCCCGCGGTGTTCGGCCCCGTCGTCGGCGCCACCGTCACGCTGTGCCCGTCCTGTTTGAGAATTTCCACCGCGCGCCCGATCAGCGCGCCGCCGCTCCGTATGACCTTGCCCGCTTGGGGGTTGTAGATCAGTACGGTGTTCCTGTAGGTTGTAATGGTATGAGCTCCGGTTCCTCGTTAAATTATAGATGAGAGGCCAATGAAAGATCCTGCGGTCCAAATCGAACAGCTCTCTGAAGAGCTCCGCCACCACGAACACCAGTATTACGTCCTGGACGCTCCGGAGATTACCGATGGCGAATATGACGCCCTCCTGCGCCGGCTCCAGTCCCTGGAAGCCCAGCACCCCGAATTGCTCACCCCGGATTCTCCCACCCAGCGCGTCGGCGGAAAACCGCGCGAGGGCTTCGTCAAAGTTCAGCACAGCTCTCCCCTCCTCAGCCTCGACAACGCCCTCAACGAAGCCGAGCTCCGCGATTTCGACCGCCGCGTCCACGACCTCCTCGGCGGCGCCGAATACCGCTACGTCACCGAACTCAAGCTCGATGGTCTCTCCATGGCCGCCCACTACCGCGACGGCAAATTCACCCAAGCCATCACCCGCGGGGACGGCACCGTGGGCGAAGACGTCACCGAAAACGCCCGCACCATCCGCTCCCTTCCCCTTCGCCTGAAGAGTCCGTTCCCCTCCCTCGAAGTCCGCGGTGAAACCGTCATGAGCCGCCGCGCCTTCGAACGCCTCAACGCCGAGCGCGACGAAAAGGGCCTTTCCCGCTTTGCCAATCCGCGCAACGCCGCCGCCGGATCCCTCCGTTTGCTGGAGCCGCGGCTTACCGCCGAACGCCGCCTCGAATACTACACCTACTTCCTGCTCACCGAAGGCCGCCCCGCCTTCGACAGCCATTGGCGCTCGCTCGAGGAACTGCGCCATCTGGGCTTCAAGGTCAACCCGCACAACAAGGTCTGCCGCACCATCGACGAAGTCTTCGATCTCTGCAATACCTGGGAAGCCAAACGCGAAGAACTGCCCTACGAAATCGATGGCGTAGTGGTCAAGATCGATTCCGTGGAGCAGCAACGCCAGCTCGGCTTTACCGCCAAAGCCCCCCGCTGGGCCATCGCCTACAAGTACCCCGCGCGGCAGGCCACCACTACGGTGGAAGCCATTGAGGTCCAGGTGGGCCGTACCGGAGCCCTTACCCCCGTCGCGCGCCTCAAGCCCGTGGAGGTCGGCGGCGTCACCGTCTCCCGGGCCACCCTCCACAACGAGGATGAGATCGACCGCCTCGGCCTGCAGATCGGTGACGAGGTGGTGGTGGAACGCTCCGGCGACGTGATCCCCAAAGTGGTTCGCGTCTCCGCCCAAGGTTCTCCCCGCACGCCGTTCCGCCTGCCCTCCATTTGTCCCGTCTGCAAAGGCAAAGTAGTGCGCGAAGCCGGCGAGTCCGCCAGACGCTGCATCAACGCCAATTGCCCCGCCCGCCTCAAGGAGTCCCTGCTCCACTTCGCCTCCCGCGGCGTCATGAATATCGATGGCATGGGAGAGGCTCTCGTCGATCAACTCGTGGATCGCGACATCGTGCGCAATGTCGCCGATCTCTATGACCTGACACTCGACAACCTCTTAAGCCTGGAGCGCATGGGCGTCAAGAGCGCCGGCAACGTGATCCGCAACATCGATCGCTCACGCGCCAACCCTCTGCCGCGAGTCATCACCTCTCTCGGCATCCGCTTCGTGGGCGAGCGCACCGCCATCTTCCTCGCCGAAGCCTTCGGCAGCATGGACGCCATTGCCCGCGCATCGCTGGAAGATCTCCAGCTCGCCGAGGAAGTCGGACCTAAGGTCGCCGAAGCCGTGGTGCAGTTTTTCAGCGAACCCACCAACCTCGAACTGGCCGCCCGCTTGTACAAGGCCGGCCTCCAGTTTACCTACGTCTCTACTCGTCCCTCGGGGGGCCCCCTCCGCGGCAAGACCCTGGTCATCACCGGAACCCTGCCCACTTTGAGCCGCGAGGAGGCCAGGCAGTTGATCGAGCTGGCCGGCGGCAAAGTCAGTGGCGCCGTGAGCAAGAAGACCAGCTTCGTCGTGGCCGGCGAGGATGCCGGCAGCAAGCTCGCCAAAGCCCGCGAACTCGGTATTCCCACCTTGACCGAGGACGAACTCCGCGCCCTGCTTACCCCCGCGTGAGCCGGATCTCGGGAACTTCCCATACCCGCACGCCGCTCGGCGGTTCCACGATCGCTCGCAGCATGCTCCCCATCATCTGCTCCACGCTTACCAGCCCCAGCCGCCGCGCCGAGTCGCGCGTCGAAGGCAGCGCTTCCAGCAGCCAGTATATCGGCAGAATCCCTAGCGGCCATCGCCTCCCCGGCCCCATCACATACCACGGCCGTAGTATGGTTGCGTTCAGCCCCGCCTTGCCGATCGCCTCTTCCGCTTCTCTGCGCGCTGCGATATATTCCCGCATGATCGGCGCCGGATGGGCCACACTTACGTAAACCAAATGCCGCACCCCGCCCGCCATCGCCGCCGAGATCGCTTCGGTTGCCGATGCCAGGTCGATACTGCGGAACTGTGCCTTCTTCGCCGGGCTGGGATGCGCCACTCCCACCAGGTGAACCAGCGTATCGCATCCCGCCACGAACTCCCGGTACGTGGACGCGTCCAGCGGGTCGCCAGTGACAGATTCGCACCCCGCCGCCAACCGCGTTTCCGAACCCGGCCGCACCAACCCGCGGACGTGGTGCCCGCGCGCCACCAGTTCCGCCGCCAGTCGCCGGCCCATGAAGCCGCTGGCCCCCGTGATGAAAACCCTCGCCTGGATTTGTGGCATAAGGCTCCGCCTTGTGCGCTGTGGGGCAGGCTGTACCAGGAGCGGTAATTCGGCAGACGTTGTGGGGCAGGTTGGCAGGGGTACCCTCTGGGTCCGGCGGGTTGGTAACCCGCCGGAATCCCTCATAAACGGCCAGCAGGCGCCGCTTGCCGGGGTACCGTCCTACTGCTCTTTACTCAGCTTCTGAATCCTCTTCATGTTGCTGCGGATTTCGTCCGTCGCTTCCACCATCTGGTTGGTGTCGTAGATCACCCGCGGCGTCAGGAAGACTATCAGCTCCGTGCGCGACTTCGTTATGCTCTGCGCGCCAAACAACGCGCCGATTCCCGGTAGCTTGTGCAGGAACGGTACGCCCGCCGAACTTTGCAGGTTGCTCTCCTGGATGATGCCGCCGATGGCCACCGTGTCGCCATCCTGCACCGTAATCTGCGTCTGGAAAGAACGGTTCTGGAACGAAGGCGATTGAATCGCGCTCGATGCCCCCGCCGCCTGCGGCGAACTCACGTTCTGGTTAATCATCATGGTCACGATACCGCTCGAGTTCACCCGCGCCGTAATGTTCAGCGTGACACCCGAACTGCGGCTGGACACCGTGTTGGTGAACAACGAATTGCCCCCCTGCGTGACTCCGCCCACTGCCTGCGAAGTCAGTACCGGCACGTCGTCGCCCACATTCATCGAGGCCGGAATACTATCCGTCGCGACGATGCTCGGCGCCGAGATCACCCGCGTATAGTCCTTGGTCTCCGACGCCGTCATCGCGGCCAGCAGTTCGTGACTGCGCAGCACCAGCGCACCCGTGGTGAGCGCTAGTCCGCCCGCGCCCGATGCCGCGTTCAGGACGCGGCTGAACGTTCCCGAGTCTTTTTTCTCCAGGTAGGCCGTCACCCCCGCCGCGAACGCCCCTTTCAGATCCACTTCATAAATCTTGGCGTCGATCAGCACCTGCCGCGGAGGGATGTCCAGTTGGCGCAACAGTCCCAGAATCTGCCCGTACTCTTGCGGCGTACCCTGAATCAGAATCGTGTTGTCGAACGGGTTGGGAATTACGTGCGGCACGCGCTGATTGCCC
>JADGNS010000514.1 GCA_017883355.1 Candidatus Solibacter sp. | reverse complement strand
GAGTACCAGGAGGCCATCGAGCGCCGCCTGGCCGACCCGTTGCGCACGCGCATTCCCGCTGGTGAACGGCTTTGGCAACTGCTGGTGGCTCCGCTGCGCGGCTGGATTCCCGCCGGCTCGCACGTGGTGGCGACGCTGGACGGACCGCTGCACGGCCTCAATCTGGAATCGCTGCCGGTGCCGCCTGTCGAAGCCGATGGCGCGCCGCACTATTGGATCGAGGACGTGACCCTGGCGATTGCACCCTCGCTGGCATTACTCGCCGAGCGCCCCGTGAGGCCGGGCACGGCGCGGCGCCTGTTGCTGCTCGGCGACCCGGTCGGGTCGGACCCGGGCTTTCCGGCGCTGGCGTACGCCGCTGTGGAAATGGAAAGCGTCACGCGGCGTTTCGGCGGCCGGGACGGGGTAGTGCTGGCACGCGAGGCAGCGACTCCGGAGGCGTATCGCGCGGCCGGGCCGGGGGGCTTCTCCGCGATTCACTTCACGGCTCATGCGCTGGCCAATCGCGAGAGCCCGCTGGATTCGGCGGTCCTGCTGTCGGGTGGCAAGCTCTATGCGCGCGAAGTGATGGACGTCCCGCTTACGGCCGATCTGGTGACCGTCTCCGCCTGTCGCGGGGTGGGGTTGCGTACCTACTCCGGCGAAGGACTGGTCGGTTTTGCGTGGGCGTTTCTGCGCGCCGGCGCGCGCCACGTCGTGGCGGGCCTGTGGGACGTGAACGATCAATCCACCGCGGCGCTGATGGACGTTCTGTATCGCGAACTGGCCGCGGGCAAGCCCCCGGCGGTGGCCCTGCGTGCCGCCAAGCTTTCGCTGATTGAGTCGCCGGGCAACCTTCGCAAGCCGTACTACTGGGCCCCCTTCCAGTTGTATACGGTAACGCCGCAGGGGCGAGTTGGCTGGTCGCAGACGCAGGGTGCCCCCGAGGAAGGTATAGACGTCTTTTCGAGTAGGCCGTCGTCCGCGCACAAGCGGTCCAGGCCAATGTCAGAAGCTCGCGCGCCCGGGCGATGATTTTGAAGGCCAAGCTTGGTTACAGACAATGATCAAATACGAAGTCATCATCTACTGGAGCGAAGAAGACGCAGCGTTCATAGCCGAAGTGCCAGAACTTCCGGGATGCGCCGCGCATGGCGCCACACAGGAAAGCGCCCTCGGCAACGCGCAGGATGCAATACGCCTCTGGATCGACACTGCGAAGGAATTTGGCGATCCTGTTCCTGAACCGAAGGGGCGCCGCCTGATCTTCGCCTGACGGTTCGGGTCGCCTGGGCGTAAGTGGCGTGCGTTACTTCCGAGTGCGCCGTGATCCGTCCGCCGATGCGCCGTCTCATGCGGCCTCGCTCCAAGCGGAGCAGTGACGTCTCTAATGTCGCCGCTGCATCAGGCCAGCAGCGCCTTCACCACATCGGCTTTTTCGACGCCGCTGAGGCGCATGTCGAGGCCCTGGTATTTGTAGGTGAAGCGCTCGTGGTCGATGCCGAAGAGGTGGAGGATGGTGGCGTGGAAATCGCGCACGTGGACGGGGTCGCGGGTGATGTTGTAGCTGAAGTCGTCGGTTTCGCCGTGGACCACGCCGCCTTTGATGCCGCCGCCGGCCATCCATAAGGAGAAGCAGCGCGGGTGGTGGTCGCGGCCGTAGTCGGTGGTGGTGAGCTTGCCCTGGCAGTAGATGGTGCGGCCGAATTCGCCGGCCAGAATGACCAGGGTGTCGTCGAGCATGCTGCGCTGCTTGAGGTCCTGGACCAGCGCCCAGCAAGCCTGGTCGATTTCCTTGCACTGGCTGGCGAGGACTTCGGGCAGGTTGCCGTGGACGTCCCAGCCGCGGTGGTAGACCTGGACGAAGCGCACGCCGCGCTCGGCGAGGCGGCGCGCCATGAGGCAGGTTTGGGCGAAGGAGCCGGGGTTGCGCGCGTCCTCGCCGTAGAGCTTCCAGGTGCTATCGGGTTCGTGGGCGGTGTCGGTGAGCTCGGGCACGGAGGCTTGCATGCGGAACGCCAACTCGTACTGGGCGATGCGGGTGCGGGTTTCGGGGTCGCCGAGGCGCGCGAGCTGCACGCGGTTCATTTCGGCGAGCCCATCGAGCATGCGGCGGCGCACTTCCACGGGGACGCCTTCGGGGTTGTGGATGAAGAGGACGGGGTCGCCCGCGCTGCGCAGGCTCACGCCTGCATACTGGCCGGAGAGGAAGCCGGCGCTCCACAGGCGGGCGGAGATGGCCTGCACGTTGGCCTTGGGGTGGTTGTGTTTGGCTTGCAGCACGACGAAGGTGGGCAGGTTCTGGTTCATGCTGCCGAGGCCGTAACTGAGCCAGGAGCCGATACAGGGCCGCCCGGCCACCATGAGGCCGGTCTGGAAGAAGGTGATGGCGGGTTCGTGGTTGATGGCGTCGGTATGCATGGAGCGGACGATGGCGATATCGTCCACCATGCGGGCGGTGTAGGGCAGGAGTTCGGAGACCCAGGCGCCGGATTTGCCGTGCTGGGCGAACTGGAAGATGGAGGGCGCGATGGGGAAGCGGGTCTGGCCGCTGGTCATGGTGGTGAGGCGCTGGCCGTTGTGGATGGATTCGGGGAGGTCCTTGTCGAACAGCTCCTGCATCTTCGGCTTGTAGTCGAAGGTTTCCATCTGCGGGGGCGCGCCGACCAGGTGAAGGTAGATGCAGCGTTTGGCCTTGGGTGCGAAATGGGGCAGGCCGGAGAGGCCGCCCACGGTATCGGCGGCGCGTGCGTCTGGCGTCAGAAGGCCGGCCAGGGCCAGGGCGCCGATGCCTTGCGCGGCGCGGGAGAAGAAGCGGCGGCGGGTTTCTTCGACGGCCATCTGGTGCGCCAGGGGGTCGAGCGCGTGGCAGCCCGGCGGAGTGGCGCGGAGCGATGCGCGGTCGAGGCGGATGGCTTCGCGGCGGTAGTGGCCGTCGTCGTCGGGCAGGAGGATGGAGCGGAGGCCGGTCATTTATTGAGCACCTCGTCGAGATTGAGCAATTGGCTGGCGAGCATGGTGAGGGCTGCGTGTTCGGCGGGAGAGAGCGATGGGTCGGGCTTGCGTTCGCCATCGTCGAGGAAGCTGCGGGCGTCGTCGGGGTGGGCGCTGTAGTAGCGCTCGAAATCGGCGTAGGCGCGGTGGGCGATGAGGCGTTCGTTGGCGGCGAGGGGGCGGGCCAGGACGCGGGTGGAGAGGTAGTCGAGGCGGGCGTCGAAGGCAGAGGTGCTTTGCATGGCGGCTTCGGCGAGCACGCGCGCGGCTTCCACGAACTGCACGTCGTTCATGGTGGCGAGGGCTTGCAGCGGCGTGTTGGTGCGCTCGCGGCGGACCACGCAGCTTTCGCGGGTGGGGGCGTTGAAGACGTCCATGGAGGCGGGCGGGGCGCTGCGTTTCCAGAAGGTGTAGAGGGAGCGGCGGTAGAGGCCGCTGCCGGCGTCGGGCTTGTAGAAGCGGGTGTTGGAGCCGTCCATGGCGACGGCTTCCCAGATGCCTTCGGGCTGGTAGGGCTTGACGCTGGGGCCGCCGGTCTGCGGGGCGAGCAGGCCGCTGGCGGAAAGGGCGTAATCGCGGAGCATCTCGGCGTCCATGCGGAAGCGCGGGCCGCGGCTGAGGAGGCGGTTTTCGGGGTCCTTGGCGAGCTTCTCGGGCGTGACGAGGGCCATCTGGCGGTAGGCGGCGGAGGTCAGCACCTGGCGGTAGAAGCGCTTGACGTCCCAGCCGCTTTCGCGGAAATCGACGGCCAACCAGTCGAGCAGTTGGGGGTGCGAGGGTGGCTCGCCCTGGCTGCCGAAATCATCGGCGGTTTTGACCAGGCCCACGCCGAAGATCTCCTGCCACATGCGGTTGACGGCCACGCGGGCGGTGAGCGGGTGGTCCAGGGTGAAGAGCCAGCGGGCGAAGCCGAGGCGGTTGCGCGGCAGGGAGGCGGACATGGGCGGCAGGACGGTGGGGGTGTTGGCTTCCACGCGGTCGCGTTGCTGGTCGTAGGCGCCGCGGTAGAGGACGTGGGCGAACGGAGGCTGGCCGGCGCGCTCTTCCATGACGAGGGTGACGGCGCCGCGGGCGGCGATTTCGCGGAGGTCGAGATTGAGGCGGTGCTGTTCGGCGGCGAGCTTGCGGTAGGGCTCGCAGGAGCGGGTGAGGAACCAGGCGAGCAGATTCTGGCGCGCGACGGGAGTGACGTCCGCGGTGGGCTGGGCGAGGGCAGCGGCGGTGTCGGGCCAGGCGCTGAGCAGGCGGGCTTCGGCTTCGGTGAGCACGCGGTGGAAGAGGCGGAAATCGGAGATGGCGCCGCCGGCGAAGGAGCGGCCGAGGACGATCGACTCGTCGGTATCGATCGCGCCATTGAGGCGCGCGTTGCGGGCGCCGAGGCCCTGGAGAGCCACGGGGCGGCCGTTGAGATAGAGCATGAGGCCGGACTGGTCGCGAGAGCCATCGTAGGTGGCGGCGAGGTGGTTCCAGGTGCCGGGCCTGAGCAGGTCGGCGTCGGTGGCGCGGGCTTCGATGGCAGCGCCGTTGTCGCCGATCAGGCGGAAGCCGATCTGGCGGGAAGCGATGTCGGCCACCCAGCCGCGGTTGCGGTCGCGAGTGTTCTGCTGGCCGGCGATGGTGTAGGTCGGGTCCTTCTTCTCTTCCTTCTGGGGATACAGGAAACGGATGCTGATGGAGAAGGGCTTGGCGGCGTCGGCCTTGGGGGCTTTGGGGATGGTGTGGCCGCCGGCCTTTTCGAACTGGAGGGGCTGGGCAAGGTCGGCGGTGAAGGCGTCCT
>JADGNS010000513.1 GCA_017883355.1 Candidatus Solibacter sp. | reverse complement strand
TGACCATCAAATGCGCATCATCGACCGCCAGCCAGTTTTCCGATGAAGATAGCCCACCCAACCGCCCACCCATAGACGTGTTTTTGGTGCTTAATTTGAAGTTTTACACGACGATATTTGCTCTGTAATCAAGGAGTTAGACGGGGCGGTCTGGTTCGGGACCAGGAGGTCGAAGGTTCGAATCCTTCCGCCCCGACCAGATCCTTTCACGCGCCCCCACCGCGGGGTCAACCGCGCGGCGTGTTAGCCTGTGGCCGGCAGCCATGACTTTCGGCAACGACCCCGCCAAACTGGACCGCTACCGCGCCTTCTGGAGCCGCGGCGACGCCTCGCGACCGCTCACCGGCTTCACCCTTGCCGGCTGGTTTCCCATGCAGGAGTTCGCCGCCTGCCTGCCGTGGCAGCCGCACCGTTATCTCGAACCCGCCATGATTTCGCCCGCGGACTTCTTTGTCGATCACCTGCGGATGCTCCGCGAGGGCGAGACGATGGACGACGACCTGATCCGCGGCGCACTGCCCGGTCAACTCGCGTTTCCGTGGCTGGCGGGCATGCTCGGCTGTAAGGTCCGCATCCTCCCCAGCACCGTCGTCGGAGAGGAGATGCACTTCGATTGGGACCGCGCGCTGGCCGTCCGCCTCGACCGCTCCTCCCCGTGGCACCGCAAGTATATGGAGTACGCCGATGCCCTGGTGGAACTCGCGGCGGGGCGCTTCCCGGTCAGCCACTCGGCCGAGATCGGGCCCACCGACCTCCACGCCGTCCTGCGCGGCCATACCCGCAGCCTCATCGACCTGGTGGACGAACCGGAGAAGAGCGCCGAACTGCTCGCCCGGCTCGGCGAAATCTTCCGCGAGGCGACCGACGACATCTGGCGGCGCGTGCCGCTCTACCATGGGGGCTACTTCGACGCGCAGTACTCCCTCTGGGCTCCGGGGCGGATCGTCCGCATGCAGGAAGACGCCACGGCCGTCTACTCCCCCAAGCTGTACCGCCGCTTCGTGCAACCGGTGGACCGCGAAATCGCGCGCCATTACGAGTCGAGCTTCATCCACCTGCACTCGACATCGATGTTCCTGCTGGACGCCTTCCTCGAGATCGCGGAGATCCGCTGCTTCGAGGTCAACAACGACGCCCTGGGTCCGGGGGTGCCGGCCATGGTCCCGTTTTTCCAGCGCATCCAGCGTGCCTGCCGGCCGCTCGTGATCAAGGGCTCGTTCACGCCGGACGAGTTGAAACTACTGGCCGACCGGCTGGAGGCGCGCGGTCTGTTCCTGAATGTGATGGTGCAGAGCATGGCGGAGGTGGAGCCCCTGCGGCGCGTGCTGGGCATGTAGCCGGAGGAACCACGCGGCGCTGCGCGAGGCCTACGCCGCGCTGCAAGAGGAGAAGATACCGCAACTGTACTACCTGAAGGCGGACGATTTACTGGGCCACGACGGCGAGGGCACGATCGACGGGTCGCACCCGACGGACCTGGGCTTCACGCGGCAGGCGGCGGAGTTCGAGAGGGTCCTGCGGCCGGTTCTGAAATAGAGGCGGCGGCGAGGAGAAAGCGCCTCGCGGACTGGCACGAGTCCATGGCCAGCGCCTCCTTGGCCACGTCCCCGGCTTCCGCCACGCTCCAGCGCGCGATGGCCCGCTTGAGCTCGGGGATCAACGGCGCGCTGACACTGAATTCTTCCAGGCCCAGGCCAAGCAGCAGCGGTGTCGCCAGCGGATCGGCCGCCAGTTCGCCACACAGGGCTACCTCGATTCCTGCGTTGCGGCCCGCCTCGATGGTCTGACGGATCATTCGCAAGACAGCGGGTTGAAAGGGATCCGCAATCGGCGCCACCCGGGAGTTGGTCCGGTCGGCCGCCATGACGTACTGGATCAGATCGTTGCTGCCGATGCTGAAAAAGCTCGCCTCGCGCGCCAATAGGTCGGCCACCGCCACCGCAGCGGGCACTTCGATCATGACGCCTACCCGGATGTGCTTCCGGAAGGGGATTCCCTCCCGTTCCAGTTCAGCCTCCGCTTCCCTGACCATCGCTTTCGCTTCGCGCAGTTCGTCCACCGAAGCGATCATCGGCAACAGCAGCTCGACTGCTTGCGTCGCGCCCGCCCGCAAGATGGCGCGGAGCTGCGTTCGGAACAGGTCGCGCCGGCTCAACATCACGCGGATGCCTCGCCAGCCGAGGAACGGATTGGCTTCCTCGCCGATCTCCACGTAGGGCAGGCTCTTGTCGCCGCCGATGTCCAGCGCGCGGATGCTCAGTTGACGCCCCCCTAACGACTCGGCGATCGTGCGGTAGGCGGCCGTCTGCTCCTCTTCGTCCGGCGCGGCGGAGCGCCCCAGGAACAGGAACTCGGTTCGCAGCACCCCCACACCCTCCGCGCCACATGCCAGTGCTTCCGCCGCTTCGGCCACTGAGCTGATGTTGGCGAGAACGCGGATCCGCCGGCCATCGCGCGTGGCGGCTGGTTTGTGCCGTTCGAATTCCGCCGCCCGGCGCGTGGCCAGCCATTGCCGGCGGCGGTCTTCCAGCGTCCCTACCTGGCCCGCATCGGGTGAGATCCAAACCGTCCCCTGTTCTCCATCCACAGCCACCATCGTTCCGTCGGCAAGCGCGGAAATACCCGGGCCCAGCCCCGCTACCACGGGAATCCCCAAGGCCCGCGCCAGGATCGCGCTGTGCGCGCTGGCGCTGCCCGTCTCCAGGCACAGGCCCAGAACGATCGCGGGGTCGAAGCCTTTGACGTCGGAAGGTGTCAGATCGTGGGCCGTGAGGATCGCCGGCTCGCGCGGAAGTTGCACCGCGACGCCTTGGCCCGTGAGCCTTCGCAACACCCGTGCCGCAACGTCCGCCACATCCACCGCCCGCGCGCTTAGGTAGGGGTCGCCGAGGGCACCCAGGCGGTCGGCCAGCCTCGTGGTTTCCGCCTGCCAGGCGAACTCCGCTGCCACCCGGTCCGCCACCAGCATGCGCGAGACTCCGCCAATCAGCGCCGGGTCCTCGAGGAACAGCAACTGCGCATCGAAAATGCCCGCTTCATCAGCGCCAATGTGAGCCTTGGACCATTCGTACAGTGCCCTGGTTTCTTCCCGCGCGCCCTCGATGGCGGCCATCAGGCGTTGCCGCTCCGCCTCGGGATCCGCGCTTCTCCCGGAAATGATTTCCACGGCGGCGGGACGGAGCTTGACCAGTGGCCCGATGGCGATGCCCGCCGCCGCCGCGATGCCGCTGAGTTGCTGTTGCCCCGACGAGATCAGTGGCGGCGGTAGCCGCTCCGCAGTCTCCTTGACGAGGTCTTCCTTGTCGCCACAGCCGGATTCGATAAACCCCGTCAACGCGGCGAGTGCCTCGTGCGCCTCCGGTCCTCGTGCGCGGATCCGCACCTGATGGCCTTGCCGCGCGCCCAGGCTAAGCACGCCGTTGATGCTGTCGCCGGGCGCCGGACCGGTCCCCTGAGTGACGTTTTGCAGCGTTACCTGCGCCCGATAACACCGCGCCATCCGAATCAACTGTGCCGCCGGCCGTGCGTGCAATCCGAGACGGTTGGTCAGCCTTACCGTTAGTGTGACCGCGCAATACTCTTCCCTTGCCGGCAACCACTCCCTGACGGTCGTGGCTCTGATCGGAGCCGCGACCGTGAGGGAGCGATCTTCCAATGGCACCGAATCTCGCGGTCGCAGACCCAGCGATTCTCCGCACGTTCCGCCCTCTTCCGCGGAACCCTCGACTTCGGGGGCCCCGCCGCTCGTGCCCCACTGTGCCGCCTTGCCGGCCAGTGCGTTCTCTGCCTCGCGTACGATTTCCGCCAGACTTGCGCCGGCCGCCGCCAGGCTGGCCGCCGCCACGGCTCCTTCCACCAGCGGAGCGGAGCACAACCGCACGCGAGTTTGTCTGGCTTCGCCCAGCAGCTCAAGCGCTGTTTCGGCGCTCAGTACGGCGCTCCCGAGGTCCATGAGAACCAGCACTCCATCCTCGCTGTAGACCGACTGTATGGCCTCGAGCACTTGGAATGCATCCGTGCCGATCGGGTTCTGGGGATCGGCGGTGCCCCCGGCAGCCGCAATCCGTACCTTCCCCTGCGCCACCTGCCGCGCCAGATCGCACACACCCTCGGCCAGCTTGGCAGAATGCGAGACAATCACCAGGCCGATCATGAGCGCCACGTGTCCGCGGCGGCCTTCACCAGCAGATAGGAAGAGGTCGCTCCGGGATCCTGGTGGCCGATGCTGCGCGCACCCAGATAGCTGGCCCGCCCTTTGCGCGCCTGCATGGGAATCGTCCCCAGCATCCCCGCTTCGGCCGCTGCCACGCCCTCGTCCAGGATCGCCGTCAGGCTGGCGCCACCTTCGATGCCCTTGCGCATCGCTTCCAACGCCGGAAGCAAGGCGTCCACCATGGTCTTGTCGCCCGCTACCGCTTTACCCCGCTGTTGGACACCCTCGATGCCCGCCCGGAACAGCGCTACGAGATCGGCCGCGCCTATCTCGGTTTTCCCCGTGCAAGCTGCCCCGGCCCGCAGGAAGAAAGTGCCGTACAGCGGCCCGGCGGCGCCGCCCACGCTGCGTATGAGCACCGTGGCCACTTTCTGAAGAATAGAACCGATATCGGACGAAGCGTGCGCCGCCAGCTCCGCTTTCACCGCGGTGAAGCCGCGGTCCATATTGATCCCGTGATCGGCGTCGCCGATCCAAGAGTCCAATTCCGTGAGCCGCTCCTTGTTCGCGGCGTAGACCTGCTGCAGGGTATCCAGCCA
>JADGNS010000512.1 GCA_017883355.1 Candidatus Solibacter sp. | reverse complement strand
TTTGCCGGAAATGTCATCCCGGCGAACCGGATCAACCCGACGGGCCAGAAGATCATGAATCTTTATCCGCAGCCGAATCAACTCACCGCCGGTTCGGTGGACTGGCAGAATAATTACTACTTTGCCGGCACACCGCAAGTCAGCAACCTGACCAGTTACGCCTTCCAGAACATCGTTGCCCGCATCGATCACCAATTCAGCGATAAGGAACGCGTTTTCGGACGCTGGAGCTACAACAATCTGATATTGGATGAGGACCAGCAAGGCTTCACCGGTTTCGGCGGCGACAACCGGCACGGCGGGAAGTACAACAACGGCGGAGTACTCGACTCCGTCACTGTGCTGACGCAGGGCCTTGTTTTGGACATCCATGTGTCGCTCACTCGCTGGTACCAGAACCTCTCTCTGCGGTATCCCAATACTTTCAGTGCAACCCAGATTGGCTGGCCGCAGTCGCTGGTCAACCAGCTTCAGACGCCGGACCGGGCACCGTACTTCAACGTGAACCAGTTCACGTATCTCGGCCAGAGCAACTCGAACTTCCAATTTGAGCCGACGAATGTGCTCAGCTTGCAGCCGAACATTGCGATGCTGCACGGCAGACACACGCTGAAAGCGGGGCTCGATTTCCGGGTCACGCGCTACAGCAGGTTCAACCCGACCTACTCCGGCGGACAGCTTTCCTTCGACCAGGGATTCACCCAAGCGAACTATCTGACGTCGGATGCCGCGAGCGGCAATGCAGCGGCATCGCTGTTGTTGGGGTACGCGGCTTCCGGGACCGTAAGCACAACGGTGAACCCCGCCTACCAGTGGATTTATTACGCCCCGTGGGTGCAGGATGACATCCGGGTCACGCGCCGCCTCACCGTCAGCTTAGGCCTGCGTTGGGACGTGGTCGCTCCGCTGACCGAGCGGTACAACCAACTCAACCGCGGTTTCGATGCCACTGCCGTGAATCCCATCACCACGCAGATCAATCAGGCGAACTTCCCCGGCTACACGGTGCACGGCGGCCTGGCCTTTGCGGGGGTGAACGGGGCATCGCGCTCGCCGTACGACATCGATCTGAACAATGTCCAGCCACGGGTTGGCTTCGCCTTTCTCCTGAATTCGAAGACCGTGATGCGCGGAGGTTGGGGTATTTACTATCTCAACCCCTCGGACGTCGCTTCGAGCAACGGGTTCACCGTGTCCACGCCGTATGTGGCCTCGCTCGACTCCAACCGGACGTCGTCGGGCGACATCGCCAACCCTTTCCCGGGTGGGCTGATACAACCCACTGGCGCCCGTGGCGGCCTGTCGACCTTCCTGGGGCAGGCCCCGAACTTTGCCCATCCGACCGGCCAGATTCCTTACGTCCATCAGTTCTCGGTTGGATTCCAGAGGCAATTGCCCGCGCGGATGACCCTGGACGTCGCCTACGCGGGCTCGCGCAGTAAGGAGCTCTGGGTGAACAACAAGGGCTTCAACCCGCTTTCGGTGAGCAACCTGGCGCTCGGGGATCCCAACCAGGGCGGCAATCCGAATTTCCTCAACGCGCAGGTGCCAAACCCATTTGCCGGTCTGATCCCCGGCACGTCGCTCAATAACGCTACCGTGGCGCGCAGCCAGTTGTTGTTGCCGTATCCGCAGTTCACCAGCTTTAACGAGCTCAGTCGCAACGATGGCATGGCTTGGTATAACGCCTTGCAGATCTCGGTGAAGAAGAGCCTGTCGCACGGCCTGAGCTTCATGGCCAACCTCGCCTTGTCCAAGACCATCCAGCAGATATCCTACATGAACGCGCAGGACTCCCTTCCTGGCCGTAGCCTGGCCTCGTGGGATCAGCCCCGCCGGCTGGCGATCTCGCCGCTGTACGAACTGCCTTTCGGGCCGGGACGGGCGTTGCTCAACGGCCACCACTGGCTGCTTAGCCGGCTGGTTGGCGGCTGGGACCTGAATATGGTTTCGATCCTCACGACTGGCATGCCCATGGGCATTCCCTCCAACGTGACCATTCTCGGGGACCCGCATCTGTCCAGTCCGACCTGGAGCAGGTTGTTCAAGACGGGCTACATCGGTACCGACGGATCGGTGCACAACGTACTAACCGGCGAGTCGCCGGTTTTCGCCATCCGTCAGCCGAACACCCTTCGCACCACGCCCGATTATTGGGGCAACCTGCGCAACCGGTGGGCGAATACGGTCGACGCGTCGCTGATCAAGAGGACGCGAATTCGCGAAGGCACGATTGCCGAGTTCGGCATGGAGTGGTTCAATGCTCTGAACACGCCGGTCTTCTATGGCAACCCCGTTTTGACCCCGACCGATCCGAATTTCGGGGCGCTGATTCGGGACAACGGACAGAGCAACTCGCCGCGGCAGATTCAGATACGCTGCCGGTTGACATTCTGACGCCGGTACGTCTGGCTGGTCGAGTGGTTGGTGGCGGCCGATAGGAATGACGAATCCCGAGGAGGAGTATATGGAGCGACGAGATTTCTTGCGTTCGGCGGTGGCCGGTCTAGCCGTATCCGCGTCTGAAGCGGACGGTGCGCAGCAGGCGCCCGCGTCCGCTGGGAAGAAAGTGATCGCCATCCAGATCGGCGCCGTCTCGTTTATGGACGAGGGCGTCGAAAAGGTGCTCGACATTCTCCAGGAAAAGGCCGGCGTAAACGCCCTGTTCCTGGCCGTGTACGACTACGGCAACGGCATCGCCGGCCGGCAGGTGCCCGGCCACCCGCTACCCGATCACGGCAAGCAGGAATATGGGACGTTCCGGGGCGGGAACTACTGCAACATCCACCCGCAATACTACAAAGACACCGGGATCAATCCACAGGACACCCGTGCCCCGGAGTTCCCCAACGTGGACATCCTCGAAACCGTGCTGCCGGCCGCCCATAAGCGGGGCATCAAAGTTTACACCTGGGCCGACGACAAAATCCGGCGGGATATCCCCAACGCGAGCAAGATCCAGGAAGTGGACCTCAACGGACGCCTCCACGACCGGGGTTGTTACAACAATCCGTACTACCAGAACTATCTGCTCGGGATGACCGAGGATTACATGCGCTCCCACGATGTGGACGGCGTGATGTGGTGCATGGAAGCCAACGGCGCACTCGAGGGCGCCATCAGCTTCGATCCGATCACCTGCTTCTGCCAGTTCTGCCAGGAGAAGGCACGTAAGCAGGGGATCGTCAATCTGGATCGCGCACGGAAAGGCTTCGAGGTGCTGGCCGAATTCCAGCGTTCCTGCCGGTCGGGCACCCACCCGGTGGACGGTTACTATGTGACCTTCTGGCGCATCCTGCTTCGGTACCCGGAAATATTGGCCTGGGAGCATTTCTGGCACGACGGACTGCGTGACATGTACAAAATGATCTACGCCAAGGTGAAGGCGATTAAGCCGGACATGCCTTGCGGCTGGCATATCGAGCATTCGAGCACCTTTAGCCATTTCTACCGGGCGGAGCGCGAAATCAAGGAAATGGAGCCGTACACCGATATTCTGAAGGAAGTGATGTACCACAACTGCGCCGGCGAGCGGATGGCCCGGTACATCAACCGGATGCGGCCGGGAGCATACAGCGACTTCACCAATGAGGATCTGCTGATGGAGTTCGAATACAAGGTCATGAACTTCCGGGAGCGGTCCTTTGACCAGATCCCCTTCACGGGGTTCAGCGCAGACTACGTCTACCGGGAGGCCAAGCGGGCGATGGACGGAGCGGCGGGAACGAAGATTGCGATCTGGCCGGGCATCGACATCGATATCCCTACGGCGGCGAACCACAGCGAATGCACGCCTGGAGGTACGCGCGAGGCGGTGCTGGCGGCGTTCCGGGCGGGACCGCCGGGAGTCGTTCTTTCGCGAAAGTACTCGGAAATGAAACTGGCAAACCTGGCCGCGGCCGGCGGAGCCATTCGACAGCTAGGCTACGCCTGATCCGGTCCCAATCGAAATGCGATCCCTCATCTTCTTAATTCCCATCCTCGGCGTAGCCGCCATAGTGCCGGCGGACATTTCCGGTGTCCGGCCGGGGCCAATCACGGTCTCAGCCTCGGCTGAAACCTTGACCGTTCGCTGGCCGGACGAGTCCTCCCGTATGTGGACCGCCGAATTCTCGTTGAACTCCGAGAAGCCGCTCATCACGAAGATCGGAGTGGGGACGACCGATGTCGTCCGCAACGCCTACCCGCAATATTGGGCCACCACCGGGAAACGCCGCGGCCGCGCCGGGTTCGACGAGTTCTTCGATTTTCCTGGCAGTCATCCCGAGGGAACCAGGCGGTTCGAGGGCGCGTTCCGGCCGGTCACCGCCACGGCCCGGAGCGTCGGGAACCGGATCGAAGTGCTGTTCCAAGGCCTGAAACTAGGCATTTTCGAGGGCGGGATCGCATACACATTCTATCCAGGCGTCCGGCTAATTTATCAGGAGGCCGTGGTCTCAACCCGGGAGCCCAACACCGCCTACCTTTATGACACCGGACTGCGTTTAGCCGCTCCGGCTTCCGGGGTGAGACCCGGGCGCCGGGAGGTGCTCTCTCCGGTCACTTACTACGATACGGAGGGAAAGCTTCACACGGAGATGACTACCGGTCCGGATCGGCGGCCGGCGTATGTCCGATACCGAACAGTCGCGGCACAGTTGGACGCGGGCAGCCTGGCGGTATTTCCGCCACCGCATACCTACATCGCTCCTCGCGACTACACCACCAACATGGGATACGTCTGGTTCCATGGCTGGGCCGGTAGAACCGGACGTGG
>JADGNS010000511.1 GCA_017883355.1 Candidatus Solibacter sp. | reverse complement strand
CCATTCGATTTCGCCGTAGCCGCAGGTGCCGCCAAGTTCGTGGTGGGGACCATATCGATGCGGCGGAGTTCGCGGCCGGACCAGTCGAGGAGAACGAGGTGGAGGGGGGAAAGGTGCTCCGGGGTGACGAGTTCCATCACGCCGTAGACGATAGTCTTTCCGTCAGGCGAGATGACCGGCGGGGCGTGTTCGGCGCCGCTGGGGTCATGAGTGACCTGAAAGGCGGGGTGGTCGGCATCGAGTTGAAGCCAGACCTGAGCGTCACAGGGGTGAGTGGCGGCGCAGGGATCCTTCAAGAGGGCCTTCGGGTAGTCACCGGCGTCCGCGCAGGCTGCGAGGAAGAGAGCGATAGCAGCGATCCTCATACAGGCGAGTGTAGCGCGCCTGCGAGGCTGGAGCCTCACTTGCGCGGAGGACTGTGGACGAAAGACGGCGTTTTCGGAAACTTGCGGCGGAAGAGACTCTAAGCGATCCCCGGCACCAGCCGCACCCGCGCCGTCGTGCTACCAGCGCCAGCCGCCGCGACGATCCAGCCGATGCTCTTCGTTCCGGCCGCGCCCACGATCCCGGTAGCCGGATCCACCTTGGCAATCGCGCCCGCGGCCAGCGCATCGGCGGGAACCTTCGCAAGGTCGTAGACACCCTCAGGGCGGATCTCGACCTCGGCTCCCGCCGAGGCGGTGCCTTTAGCTACACCAACTATGCTTCCCACGATCACGATCGCGCCCGCCACCACCCCGCCGGTCGGCGCGATCACGGTAAGGGCCCACTCACCCGATTGAACGAAATTCTTCATAAGCACCCTCCTCTGGTCGGCCCCAGGCCGGCGGCAATACCCAATCGTCACCATACCACTGGTCGGAATCCCGGCCTGCCGAGCGGCCTCCTGGCGAAGCAACGACAGCGCCGCGGCGATGTCCGCGGGGGACCGATAGGCGACCCTCCCCAGCTTGCGGGTCATCCCAGGCTTGAGGTCTTGGGTATACGTCTTGAGGATCGATTCGTACGCCACGTCGCGTCTCATCTTAGCCTGTGATCTAACGTGGCCGCGAACACCAACTCCGACTGACATTGCCAATCCAATGGCAACGATCCAGGCGAGCCATCTCTTCGTTCGCTTCGGATTATAGCCCTCGGCACCGCTGAAAGCTGCTGCGGGTTGATCAAAGCGAAGACCACTTCTTTCCGATAACGCCAGCAAGACGCCGATAGCGGAAAGTGACCACTCACGGGCCCCGGATTCCTCCTAATAAATAAACGCCGATTACGGCAGTTGCCAGGAATTGTGGCTCGTTTCGACTACAATGCCAGGGTCGTTCGCTAGGCCGCGTCGATCTCCCTCAACTCCGAGAAAGCCCCGAGGATCCGATCGATCTCCGAGTACTGGATGGTAGCGAGGTTGTCGGTCATGATTACCGAGTCCATTAGCAAACCCGACCCCTTCGCGCTGTCGCTATCGACCCGCACGACCACTCTGCTCGCGTGTCCCGCACGGACCATGTTGCTCGTGATCATCGCCACGACGGTCTGGGGCAAGCCTGCTTCTAGGTTGTCAGCTTGGACAACCAGCGCCGGTCGACGTTTCGACGTCCGCAAGTTCGAGTCCGGAAACAAGACCAAAATGACATCACCGCGTCGGCAGTTCATCGTAGGCAGCCATTTCAGGTCGATCCCAGTCCTCAGCAAACGGAGCCAGGCGGTGCCGCAGATCGGCGGCCTGAGACTCGTCGATCCCCCGTTCGCGAAGATCCACCGGCGCTGCTGGATGAACCCACGTCACGACGACGCGCGAACCTTCGGCCTCCGCCAACGACTCCAATAGCTCAACCTTGCCGTTGCGGCAGATCCCTTCGACTGACTTCACCATACACCTCAGTATCCCGCGCCGCACGCCGCCTAGTCCAGGGGCTGATCGAGCTATGCGGCTTCGTCTCCCAAATTCAGCGAAGGCGGGAGGCCACTCGGCTGCGCGGTTCGGATCTGGGAGGCTTGATCCCTGTCAAGGCGAACTATCTGGCTTCGCCGTCCCTGGTGGTGGCCTATGGGCTGGCAGGCGCCATGGATATCGATCTCACCACCGATCCCCTGGGCGAGGACTCCGCGGGCCAAGCGCGTCTTCCTGCGCGATATCTGGCCCACCAATGAGGAGGTCGCCTCCACCGTGCGCGCCGCCATCAACCGCGGCATGTTCGAGCACGTTTACGCCCACGCCTTCGACGGCGACAAGAACTGGCAGAGCCCCGCCATTCCCACCGGCGGCATCTACCAGTGGGACGACACCTCCACCTACATCGAAAGCGCGGGCGAAGGGCCCACTTAAGACTGTTATAAAGTCGAGGCAGCATCGACTATAGACATTGAGAGATCGATGAACTTACCGGCGTATCGCCGATGGAGGGATGAAGGATGACGATCGCAAGCAATCACACGAAAACAGCAATGCAGAAAGGAGTCTACGCAATGAAATCGCTGATTGAAGTCTGTGTAGTTGGATCAATCCTGATCTGTGCAGTGGGCGCCCAGGAATCTACGCAGCCCGCACTGCGGAAAGGTGTTTCGGTTCAGATGCCCGTTGCGGATCATGCAGTGGAGATGCGGGCAGCCGACGCACAACAGGCAACCGTAGTAGCCATCACGGCGGACGGAAAAGTGTTTGCCGGCACCGAACCCACCGAGCCCAGTGCGCTAAGTAAGCTGAGTGCGGGGACCGTGTATGTAAAGGCCGACTCTCGAGTGCCGTTTCAGAAGGTACTCACAGTGCTGGACGCTTTACGTGGCAAGTCGGTAGTGTTGCTTACCGCACCGCCCAAAAACGTGGAGAGGACGAAGATTGTTCCGCCCTATGGGATGGAGGTGACCGTGTCCCGGTAGGGACCTCTGCTGAACACGGCCATGGACCTGCCCAATCGGTGACGTCTCCGGTAAAGTGTCCGGGCCCGGACTGCTTCTGGCGGTGTAGTCGGAGGGGGCGGGTCCATCCAGGCGCCAACGGCATCATCGGGACCTTGGCAGGATTGGACCGAGATCAACGATCGGCAGTAAATCGCCACCGGCGCCGCGATACAATCAGTCCGATACACGGAGGCGAACATGCGGCAACTTCTGGTGACGATCCTCTGCGCGGCCGCGCTCTACGGCCAGCCGGCGGGCAACGCGCCGTTCGGTGGTCTGACGGCGGACGCATCGAGCCGCAAGCCGGTGGGCGCATGCAAGGAACTGCGCAGCCTCACCACCCTGGAGCTTTCGGTGATTGGCGCGACGGTGATTCCGGAGTCGGCCAGCGCGCCGGAGCACTGCCGTGTCAGCCTGATGGCGCAGCCCGAACTCAATATCGAGGTGAACCTGCCCTCAGCGTGGAATGGACGGCTGTACATGTTCGGCAATGGCGGATGGGCGGGAGAAGCATTCGACACGGCGGGGCGCATGGCGAGCCGGGCAAAAGGGCTGAAAGCCGGCTTCGTGACGGCGGCCACCGATACCGGGCATTCGGCGGCGCTGGAAGCCGGCGCGAGCTTCGCGCTCAACCGTCAAAAGCTGCTCGATTTCGGATTCCGTTCGTTGCACGTGACGGCGGAAACGGCGAAGATGCTGGCGCGGGTCTACTATGGAGCGGGGCCGGCGAAATCGTACTACGAGGGCTGCTCGCAGGGCGGACGCCAAGGGCTGACGCTGGCCCAAAGGTTCCCCGACGATTTCGACGGCATCGTGGTGGGCGCGCCCGCCCTGTATCAGACCGGGACGCACCTGGCACGCGCCTACTGGATGCAGGGATTGAACGCGAATCCGTTTCCCGCGCCCAAGTTGGGGCTACTGGCGGCGAAGGTCTACGAGCAATGCGACGCCAGGGACGGATTGAAGGACGGGCTGATCGATGACCCGCGCCGCTGCGATTTCAAACCCGCGCGCGACTTGCCGCACTGCGTCGCGGGGAGCGACCAGGCGGATTGCTTCACGGCGAATCAGATTTCCGCACTGGAACGGATTTACGGCGATGTGATGAGCAATGGGAAGCGGTTTTTCCCAGGCTGGCCGGTGGGTGCCGAGGTCGCCGGAGCCAATGGGCAGAGCGGCTGGATCGGGCAGGCGGTCCATGCGGAGAACGGCAGCGGCGCGTGGACTTCGTATGGATTCAATTTCCAGCGCTACATGGTGCCGTGGGTGAAAAGCGCGAGTGGCGAGATGGATGCCGCGCGCGCGTTCAGCCAGTTCGATATCGACAAGGATCCGCCGCGCTTGGAAGAATTGCGGCAGATTCTGGACGCCACGGACCCCGATCTGTCTGCCTTCCGGAAGCACGGCGGCAGGCTCCTGATGTACTTCGGGTGGGCCGATCCGCAACTCAACGCGAAGATGGGCCCGGAGTACTACGAGCAGGTGGTGGACAAGATGGGGCCGTCTACCGGCGAGTTTTTCCGCCTCTTCATGGTCCCCGGAATGTTCCATTGCGGCGGAGGCGTGGGGACCAGCCAGTTCGACATGACGACTCCCGTGCTGAAGTGGGTGGAAGCGGGCACGGCGCCGGTTCGCATCGAGGCCAGTCGTGTGACCGCGGGAAAGGTGGTGCGCACGCGGCCGCTCTGCGCGTATCCGCAAACGGCGCGGTACAAGGGCACCGGCAGCATCGACGAAGCGGCGAACTTTACCTGCGGGAAGCCGATCGAGTGATCCGGCGCGATCGGCCAGCGGGTCGCGCGCCCGCTTCGGCGACACGCGCTTCGGCGCCAATCGGGAATCGGTGATTCGATCCACGCCGCAC
>JADGNS010000510.1 GCA_017883355.1 Candidatus Solibacter sp. | reverse complement strand
CCGTGCGCTGCGATAGCCGTCGAAGAACGCCAGCGCCGTCATGAACGCCGGCACCGGGACTCCCGCCTCCACCGCCTTGGCCACCACGCGCCGCCAGGCGGGCTGGCATCGCGCCATCACGTCCGTGAAATACCCATCCAGCAATAGGTTGCTCAGCTCCGGATTGGTCGCAAACGCAGCCTTGATCTTGCCCAGGAACGCGCTGCGGATGATGCAGCCGGCGCGCCACATCATGGCGATTTCACCGTAGTGCAGATCCCACTTGAATTCCTTCGCGGCCTCGCGCATCAACATGAACCCCTGCGCGTAGCTCACGATTTTCGAAGCCAGCAGCGCCTGCCGGATGTCTTCCACAAACGCTTTCTTGTCGCCCTCGAATTTGAACTTCGGCCCGGACAAAATCTTGCTCGCCGCCACGCGGTCTTCCTTCATCGCGCTCAAGCAGCGCGCGTACACGGCCTCGCCGATCAACGTCACCGGCATCCCCAGGTCCAGCGAACTCTCGCTGGTCCATTTGCCCGTGCCCTTCTGCCCGGCGGTGTCCAGAATCTTGTCCACCACCTGCTCGCCCGTCTTCGGATCCTTGAAGCCCAGAATGTCGCGCGTGATTTCGATCAGGTAGCTGTCCAGTTCGCCCTTGTTCCACTCGGTGAGGACATCGTGCATCTCTTCGTTGCTCAGCCCCACCCCTTCCTTCATGAGCTGGTACGCCTCGCAGATCAACTGCATGTCGCCATACTCGATGCCGTTGTGC
Organism: Candidatus Solibacter sp.; assembly: GCA_017883355.1. Classification (GTDB taxonomy): domain Bacteria; phylum Acidobacteriota; class Terriglobia; order Bryobacterales; family Bryobacteraceae; genus Solibacter. Next base: position 4,015 of record JADGNS010000510.1, on the reverse strand, counting down.
GTCATCTTGACGAAGTGGCCGGCGCCGTCGCGCCCCACCCACTCGCAGCAGGCCTCACCTTCCGGAGTCTTGGCGCAGATGGCCTGGAAAATGTCCTTCACCAGCGGCCAGGCCGCCACGCTGCCGCCCGGCATCATGGAGGGGCCGAACCGCGCGCCTTCCTCGCCGCCCGACACGCCCGTGCCGATGAACAGCAGCCCCTTGCTCTCCAGGTAGTTGGTGCGCCGGATGGTGTCCGGAAAGTGCGAATTCCCGCCATCGATAATCAGATCGCCCGGCTCCAGCAACGGCAGCAGCGTCTCGATGAATTCGTCCACCGGCTTGCCCGCCTTGACCATCAGCATGATCTTGCGCGGCCGCTTCAACAGCTTCACCATCTCTTCGATGGAGTGAGCGCCCAGAATGGTGGTCCGGCCCTTGGCTGCGTCGTTCAGAAACTCATCGACCTTGGAGGTCGTGCGGTTGAAGGCGACCACCGTATACCCGTGGTCGTTCATATTCATAATCAGGTTCTGGCCCATGACTGCCAGACCAATCAATGCGATATCTGCCGTTTGTTCCATGATGTGCTCCAAACCCGTTGCCGGCGCGTCGCGGAAGCTCGCACTACGCTTTTGGTAGGAGAGACTCTCGGTGAGTTCCGGCGCGCCAGCCGAAATTAAGGGAAAAGCTCAGCGATTCCAGAGGCCAATCTCTCTTATAACATGTGGCGCCCGGATGCGGCCACGGGCATGCGCGCGCCCCGCGAAAACCCCGAGGCTCTCACCGCTGGCTATAGAGCTTCACGTTCGCGCTGGAGGCGCCGGAACACGCGATCGCGGGGCGGCGATCGCCGTGGAAATCCGCGATCTTGCAGTCCACGGCGGCGATGCCACCGGCGTCGAGAACGTGGCGGGTCCACCGTCCCCCGGTCTGGTCGTCGGCAGTGAAGATGTAGAGTTGAAACCCCTTGCCGCGGAACCCGGCGACGATCTCATCGCGCCCATCGCCGTTCAGGTCGGCGACCGCCAGCGCGTGGCCGTTGATCATCGCGTCCTCGATCACATGGCGCTTCCACGCGTGCCCCTCTTCGGTGTAGACCACGACCTGGTTGCCGTGCCACGGCTCGATTGCGGCGATGAACCGGCGCTTGCCCAGGTGGCCGATCTTGATCTCGCTAGAGCCACATTGCGGGCACGGCCGTGGGTCGCCTTTGGAAATCTCCACCGGCCCCTTGGCCAGGAACACGCGGATGCCGAGAAAGTCCGCCGTCATGAGTTGCTCGCCGCGACCCTGCCAGTGGACCGGCGTGATGCTGTGGAGAATGCCGCGAGGCAGGGCGGTGAACAGTTCGCGTTTCCACACGCCGGGGCGGTAAAGGTATACCGGCACGTTGTCCGCGTAATCCGGCGGTGTGGCCTTCAAACCGATCATCGGCGCCACCAGCAGGACCTTTTTGCCATCGCCCTTGAGGTCGATCCAGCGGAGACGGTGGACGGTAGGGATGCGGTCGATCTCCCGTGCCGTCCAGGGTTGACGCGGGTCGGGCCCGCTCTTGAGGATGAGCACATTGCCGATGCTCTTCTCCGGCACCGTCTCGAAGTTGTGCCCCATGGCGATTTCCGGAATGCCGTCGCCATCGTAATCGTAGACGTCGAGGTTGATGGTGCGCGGCACGTCCTTGACGATCACGTGCCGTTCCCAGGTCGGATTCTCGTACCAGGCAAGCTCGGTGCCGCGCTCATCCACCACGATGAGGTCGGGCCGGCCATCGCGGTTCAGGTCGGCGGCCACAAGCTGATACCCCATCTTCAGGGAGTCGGTGACGGTGGTCTCCCGCCATTGCGGCAGTGGGGCGCCCGGCAGCGCCAGAGCCAGCAAAACCAGCAGGACAAAAAACATCAGCCCTACTTTACCAGGAATGATGGGGGGCTAGTTATAAACGGGAACGTCCGGCAGCCGGGTATGCACACGGGTCACAAAGACGCCACCCGGGAGGATGACACTGGGGTCTCTCTGGGCGTCTACGATTGTGGTGGCGATGGAGGCCCGCCCGGGAACCTTGATTGCCTCGGTGATGAGGAAGTCGTCGATGGCGGGCGCCGTGCTGCCGTCGGGCTTGGTGACCAGCCGGGTGATGGTGCCGCTGCCGTTGCAGTTCACCGTGTAAGTTCCCGTGCTCGAAACGGTTCCGATCGTTCTAGCTCCGGTTGCCGATCCAGCGGTGGGCTGGTTCAGGGTGCCGGTTCGCGTCAGATTGCCTTTTCCATCCAAAACCTGTACCTGGAGCCCGATGGCTACGGCTGAGCCATAATTGACGAGCACCGCATAGGAGCCTTGAAGGCTTGCAGCGCTGTACGGGCATGTGTCCTGCGCATTGGCGGCAGAAACGCCGAAGAAGGCAGTGAGAAGCAACGCTGCCGGAACAAACAACCGTTTTTTGCTGAACATGGTTTCCTCTCCTCGCCAAGCTCTCCGTTTTGGTCCAAGATCGCCATTTGGAAAACCGGCAAGCACTTAAGACCTTCGGAAACGGAGAACGAAACGGCTAACGGCCCTTCAAAAACTTGTGAGAGAATGCAGCTCATGGGAGAATCTCCCTCCGTCTCCCAGTTGCTGATTGCCTGGGGACGGGGCGAGCCGGCCGCGCTCGAACAGCTCACACCGCGGGTCCACCTCGAGCTGCACAAACTGGCTCGCGCCTACCTGCGCCGGGGAGGTCCCCATCCATCGCTGCAGCCGACCGAGTTGATCAACGAGGCCTACCTGCGATTACTCGACCAGCCGCGGGTGGTGCAATGGGAGAACCGGGCGCATTTTTTCGGCATCGCCGCCCGGCTGATGCGCCTGATCCTGGTGGACCACGCCCGCTGTCGTCAGGCCGGCAAGCGAGGCGGCACTACGTCCGACGTCACCCTGGAAGACTGCATGGCGGTGTCTCCCGGCCGCGCCCCGAATGTGCTGGAGATCGACCAGGCTCTCGACCGGCTGGCGGCGGTGGATGAACGGAAGGCCAAGGTGATCGAGTTACGCTACTTCGGGGGCATGGACCGCGAAGAGGTGGCGGCCGCCCTGGGACTGACGCTGGCCACAGTGAAGCGCGACCTGCGGCTTGGGGAAGCGTGGCTGCGGAGGTTTCTGGCGAGCGAAAGCGGACCGCACCATGAGGCACCCGGACGGACGATATGAGCGACGACCGCTGGCGGCGGATTGAGGAAATTTTCCACCAGGCGGTTGAGTTGGCGCCCGAGGCGCGATCCGCTTTCCTCAGCGAGGTCTGTGGCGGGGACGCATCGATGCGCCAGGAAGTGGCGTCGTTGCTGGCCCACGAGGCCGAAGACGGCCGCACCTTTGTGGGCCCGGCGGAGGAAGATGTGGGGGCCGGCGCGGGCCCGCAATCCATCGCCCACTATCGCATTTCCGGCAAACTGGGCGAGGGTGGAATGGGGGCGGTCTATCGGGCCACGGACACGAAACTGGACCGCGAGGTCGCGATCAAGGTCTTGCCCGAGGCATTGGCGGGCGACCCCAACCGTATGGCCCGATTCACGCGCGAGGCCAAGGTGCTGGCTTCGCTGAATCACCCCAACATCGCCGCCATCTACGGCGTGGAAGAGCGCGCGTTGGTGATGGAACTGGTCAACGGCCAAGACCTGCGCGGACCGCTGCCGGTGGCGACCGTGCTGCACTACGCGCGGCAGATCGCCGACGCGCTGGATGCGGCCCACGAAAAAGGCATCGTACATCGCGACCTGAAGCCCGCCAACATCCGGATCACTTCCGATGGCATGGTGAAGGTGCTGGATTTCGGGCTGGCCAAAATCGCAGAATCAGCGGAGATCCCACACGCCGCGGGCGATTCCCCGTCCGCGGCGGTCCACGCCACCGGGACCGGCGTCATCATGGGGACCGCGGCCTACATGGCGCCGGAGCAGGCCCGCGGGCAAGCCGTCGATAAGCGCGCCGATATCTGGGCCTTCGGCGTGGTGGTCTACGAACTATTGACCGGCAAGATGCTGTTCGGGGGCGAGGGGAA
>JADGNS010000509.1 GCA_017883355.1 Candidatus Solibacter sp. | reverse complement strand
CTGACGATGCTGCCGGCGCGCAGTGTTTCACTGACCGTGACCTTCGGCTACGCCCCGGCACACTGAGGTGGATGCACAAGGCGGAGCCATGCCACTACTTCACCCGCGCCAGGACGCGCTGCACGGCGGCGCGCACGCGCGCATCCTGCGGCGCAACGGACGCTTCGTTGGAGAAGGGCGCGAAGATCAGGCCGCGCGGATTGATGCCTTCGGGCAGCGCGGCCTCTCCGCTGAGCGCCAGGATGGTGACTTGCTTGCCCAGCGCGATGGCCTGCACCGGAAAGGAGCGCACCATCTCGCCGCGCTTCTGCAATCCGTGGGCGGGCTCCACCATCTGGAAGGCGGCGCGGATTCCGCCCGCCACCACAGCGCCATCCGTGCACCCCGCGAGAGACAGCGCGCCGTCCGGGCTCAGGCTGCCCAAACATCCTTCGCCCGCGACGACGGACAGCGAGCGATGGCCATAACGGACCTCCACCGGCTCCAGGGCACCGACCGCGGCGGTGATGGCCGTTACCAGATCCTCGGGCTGCTCGGGGCGGGCACCGATTCCGCTCCAGTGGAGGAGGAGTCCGGGGCGCTCCAGGTCGAGCGAACGGAGTAATTGCGCGGCCACAAAATCGGCCACGGCCTGGGTGATGGGGAATTCGGTTTGGGTGAAGACGGCGCGATTGCCGCGGGCGTCCTCCAGAACCAGCGCGCGCGCCGATCCCGACGCGGCCGCGCCGGCGCGGTAATCGGCCGCGGAACCGGCTGTGGCCAGCGCCAGCTCAATAGCGATGCAGCCAGCGAGCCTTCTCGATGACCTTTTCCGCATTGGGCAGGAAGGCCTCCTCTAGCGGAGGGCTGTAGGGGACCGGCGTATCCGGCGCCGTCACCCGCACGATGGGCCCGTCCAGATATTCGAAGACGTTTTCCGTGATGGTGGCGGCGAGTTCGCCCGCCATGCCGCCGGTGCGCGTGTCCTCGTGCAGCAGGAGCGCCTTGGACGTCTTGCGGACGCTGGCGCAGACGGTGTCGCGATCCAGCGGCATCAGCGTGCGCAGGTCCACCACTTCGGCGCTACAGCCTTCCTCGGCCAGTCTCTCCGCGGCTTCCAGCGCCGTCCAGACCATCGCGCCGTAGGTGATGATGCTGAGGTCGCGCCCTTCGCGCACCACCTTGGCCTTGCCGATAGGCACCGTGTACTCTTCGGACGGCAGGTCCTCTTTGATCTTGCGGTAGAGCGCCTTGTGCTCGAAGAAGAGGACGGGATCGTTGTCGCGGATGGCGGATTTGATCAGCCCTTTGGCGTCGTACGCCGTGGCCGGGCAGACCACTTTCAGGCCGGGAGTACGCACGAACCACATCTCGGGATTCTGCGAATGGAAGGGTCCGCCATGGATGCCGCCGCCGGAGGGCGAGCGAATCACGATCGGCACGCCGGCGTTCCAGCGGTAGCGGCACTTGGCGGCGAAGTTGACGATCTGGTCGAAGCCGCAGGTGATGAAATCGGCGAACTGCATCTCGGCGACCGGCCGCAGTCCCATCAGCCCCGCGCCGATGGACGCGCCCACGATGGCGGCTTCGGAGATGGGCGTATCCACCACGCGGCGGGCGCCGAAGCGCTCCAGCAATCCCGCGGTCACCTTGAAGGCGCCGCCGTACTCGCCGATATCCTCGCCGATGCAGAACACGTTGGGGTCGCGCTCCATTTCCTCCCATAGACCTTCACGAATCGCTTCCAGGTAAGTGGTGGACATGGTTACTGGCTCTCGTACACGCCGTCGAGCAGGGTGGCGGCGTCGGGGTAGGGGCTCTGCTCGGCCCACGCCACGGCGTCGTCCACAACGCGTGCGATCGAGGCATGCACTTCATCGAGCTCGACCTGCGCGGCCCAGCGTTCGTCGAGCATGCGCTTTTCCAGGCGGACGATAGGGTCGAGTTTGCCCCACTCTTCGAACAATCCCTGGGGGACGTAGTGAGCGGCGTCGTGTGCGGAGTGCCCGGTCATGCGGAAGGTTTTGCACTCCAGCAGATAGGGTCCGTTGCCAGAGCGCGCGTAGGCCGCGGCGCGGACCGTAGCTTCGTGCACCGCCAGCACGTCGTTGCCGTCCACGATTTCGGCCGGCATGTTGTAGGCGGGGCCGCGATCAGCCACGTTGGCGCAGGCCATTTGCAGATTCAGGGGAGTGGAGTATGCGTACTGATTGTTGTTGCAGATATACACCACGGGCAGCTTTTGCACGCTGGCGAAGTTGACGCCCTCGTGCCAATCGCCGCGGCTCGTGGAGCCGTCGCCAAAATAACTGAAGGCCACTCCGTTGATGCCCTTATACCGCATGGCCAGCGCGACGCCTGCTGCCACCGGCACCGTGGCCGCCAGGGCACTGATAAGTGACACCACCCCGGCGCTCATGTCGCCCATGTGCATGTTGCCGTCGCGGCCGCGCGTCACACCGTCCACCCGGCCCATGTACTGGGCCAGCACGCGCCGCGCCGAGACGCCGCGGATGAAGAATACGGCCATGTCGCGGTGTGTGGGAAAGAGCACATCGTCGGCCTGGGCGACCAGCGCGCTGCCCACCGGTATGGCCTCCTGCCCGCGCCCTACATAGACGCCGCCGAGCACTTTACCCTGGCGGTACAGCTTGCGCTCGATGCGATCTTCCACTTCGCGCATCAACAGCATGTAGTGGAGACACTTGTGGGCCAGTTCGGCCTCGGGGGTGCCGGCCGCCGGAGCCGCATTGTGGATTTCCGCACCACTAGCGTGGACAGTGCTCATGGAAATTCCCTCATGGTCGGGTTCACTGGGTAGTATAACGCTATTCGGCAGGCTGGCCGGACTGGGGCAGACGGCGGCGCAGGTGGGGCCGGCGCGTCCGCCTCTGGGGCTCAGTAAGCCGCTGACTTCCGGGTCCGGGCAACCGCCGGCGCAGAACGGCGTCCAGCACCTGTAGGCTGACGGGTTTGTATCCGCAGGCGCGAGGAATTAGATTGGTTCCGGGCGCTCCCTCACATAAGGGAGCGATCCCAGGTCCGGGCGACAGCGGCGGGCAGGGGAAGTTCTACGCCGCGGAACAGGCGGGCGGCGGTCCACCAGAGCAGGGCGACGGGAAGCGCGGCGGCCAGCGCCATCGCCGGCAGGGCGGAGGGCAGCACGCCCGCCACGCGCAGCAACAGCGCGTTCATCATGGAGCCGCTGATGTTGGGGCCGGCCCAGCTACTCCCGGGCGCCCAGTCGATCAGAAATGCGCATGCCATCTGCGCCACGAACAGGTAGCCCAGTACGTTCCACTTGAAGACCCGGCGGCCGCGCCAGTGCAATGTGGCCAAGACGATATTGACCAGCAGCATCACGTAAGCCGCGCAGGCGGAGAGATTCAGGATCGCCACGCGCGCCTGGCGCGTCAAGGGACGTACCGTGGGCCGGTGGCGCTGGTACTCCGCGTAGTCGATCGGCTCGCCATACACCGCTTCGGTGGCGCGCCGGAACTGCCATTCGAAGAAGCGGACGCTGTTCTCCGCTCCGACGCTGTACGGGTTGTAGACCGCCACGCCGCGCAGGCGGACGGTCTCCGGCTCCCAGGACTCTCCCCACGGGGCCGCAATGACGGGGGCTTTACCGGCGCGCCAGAATTCCAGCGGAGGACGCACCTCCGCGACCTGATGGGACGCCGCCCACTTCAAGCGAATCGACGGCCTGGGCGCAAACCAGTTGCTCAGCAGAACCCCAATCAGCAGCACGGTGGCCCACGGCAACAGGGCGGCGGCCAGCAGCGCGCCGCGGCGGACCGGCAAATTGAAGGCCCACGACACCCGCACCACCGAAGCCAGCATGGGCATGACGCAGAACACGCAAACGTATATCCACTGGCCGCCGGCTGGCAGGAACACCAACAAAGGCAGGAAGAGCAGCGTCCTCGGCTGGAAGAGCGAGCGCAGGATCGGCCACCAAGCAAACGCCGGGACGGCGGCGTTGCGGCCATGGGTGGAGACTGACGGCGCGAGCTTGACCGGCAGCACTTCAAACGCGGTGGGAAGCTGTCTCCATATGTTCCAGAAGAGCGCCGCGCTGAGCACTGCACAGATCAGCGGCACGATGGTCTTCGGCACAAACAGCGCAACCGGCCAGGCCCCGGCACACACAATCGCCCACGAGATGGCAGGAGCCCACTGGGAGCCGGCAATCTCGCGCACGCGCGACGATAGCGTCGCCAATACCACCACCGAGGCCCCGCCGCCGACTGCCATCAGGATGACCGCGTCCTCCGCCGGTCTGCCGGCGAGCAGGAACACCGTCGCGGCGATGGCTACAGGCAGCCACACAGCGGCAAAGAGAGCCAGGACGCGGGCCAGGAACAGATCGCAGGCCCGTATTGGCAAGGCCGCCTGGAAAAGTGTGGCCCGCTGCGGGGGCTGGCTCGTCAGCCACGGCATGCAGACGAGCCAGCCGAACAGCCCGATGGCTGCAGGCGGCAGGACCACGGCGGCGACCGCGGCAACCGCCGTAGCGATCAGCCCGTTTCGGCACGCCGGATCGCGTTTCACCAGTTGCCAGATCATACGGGTTCTCCGCGATTGCCGCCCACCATCTCGATGAACAGTTCCTCCAGCGGCACGCGGTCGCAGCGAATGCCATTGACGCCGAGCGCCGCGACCAGCCCGGCCTGCACCGCACCCGGCTCGCCGCGGAACACCGCGTGCCAGTCGTCGAACACGGGGCGCACGCGGAGGCAGCCGGGGACGCGCTCCAGCACCGCCGCGTCGGCAGCCGAGGCGCGCGGCAC
>JADGNS010000508.1 GCA_017883355.1 Candidatus Solibacter sp. | reverse complement strand
GCCTTCGCGCCGCATCATCTCGATGAGGATAGCGAGCTGCAATTCGCCGCGGCCCATCACCTTGAAGGTGTCGTGCCCCAGTTCCTCGACGCGGATGGAAACGTTGGTCAGCAGCTCCTTGTCGAGGCGTTCGCGCAGGTTGCGCGACGTCACCCACTGGCCCTCGCGCCCGGCGAAGGGCGAGGTGTTGATGGTGAACGCCATGGCGATGGTGGGCTCGTCGATCTGGATGGGCGGCAGCGGTTCCGGAGTCTCCGCGCTGGTGACGGTCTCGCCGATGGTGATGCCTTCCACGCCGGCGATGGCCAGGATGTCGCCCTGCCGGCCGATGGTTTCATCCACGCGCTTCAGCCCCTCGAACGAATAGAGCTTGGTGATCCTGGTGGTGTGCATGGTGCCGTCGCGCTTGGCGATGGCCACGTTGTCGCCGTACTTGAGGGTGCCGTTGACTACGCGGCCGATGCCGAGGCGGCCCAGATAGTCGCTGTAATCCAGATTGGCGATGAGCATTTGCAGGACGCCGTCGGGATCGCCGACGGGTGGCGGGATGTGCTTCACGATGGCGTCGAAAAGGGGCCGCAAATCGGTGGCCGTATCTTCCATGTTGCATTTGGCGACACCGGTCTTGGCGATGGTGTAGAGCACCGGAAAATCGAGCTGATCTTCGGTAGCGTCGAGATCGATGAAGAGATCGTAGATCTCGTCGAGGACCTCCGCGATACGGGCATCCGGCCGATCGATCTTGTTGATGACGACGATGGGGGGGAGTTTGTTTTCCAGCGCCTTGCTCAGCACGTAACGGGTCTGCGGCAGGGGCCCTTCGCTCGCGTCCACCAGCAGCATGACGCCATCGACGATCTTGAGCGCGCGCTCCACTTCTCCGCCGAAATCGCTGTGACCGGGCGTGTCGACGATGTTGATCTTCACGCCGTGGTAACGCACGCCGGTGATCTTGGCGAGGATGGTGATGCCGCGCTCGCGCTCCAGGTCGTTGGAATCCATGACGCGGTCGACGTGCTCCTCATGGGAGCCGAAGATGCCGCTCTGGTTGAGCATGGCGTCCACGAGAGTGGTCTTGCCATGATCCACGTGCGCGATGATGGCGATATTGCGAATATTTGGATTGCTGCTGTTCATGATGGATGGATACTCGGGCCTAAAGGCCTAACAGAATACGTAAACGATCTTCTACCTGCCGCATTACCGGCGGCGACACCCTGCCCCGCCGCCGCTTCAGTCTCTGCTTGGAGACCGAGCGGACGTTCTCACACTGGATGAAGCTCCCGGAACTCAGGCCGCCTTCCGGCGGGGCCACCGGAACATGCCAGCGGACCTTTCTCTCGGTCCGCGTAATCGGCGCTACCACTACCATTTCCGCCGGACCTTCGTTGAAAATATCTTCCGAGAGGATTAACGCGGGCCGCGTGCCCGCCTGCTCGTGGCCTATGGTGGGGTCGAAATGCAGATCCCACACTTCTCCGCGTGACGGTTCGGGAATACTCACTTCTTATCGAGTCCGTCCGCCAGAGTCTGCTCCCACAGTTGACGCTCCTGTAATTCCTGCTTCCATGCCCGCGGATCGCCCTTCAGCGCCTGAAACTCGCTGTTGGCCGCGCGCAGGAAGCTCTCACGACGGTAGCGTTCGATGGCCCGGTCCAGAACCGCCTGCATCGACGCCTGTTCCTCTTCGGCGAGTTGCCGCAGCAGTTCATGCGCGTGCGGGCTGATGCGGACGTTCGGCGTGCGGCTTTCGGGCTTCACTGAGAAATTATAGCATGTGTACGGTGGCGTATACAATTCTGTATACAAATTGCTCGTGGCATGAGGCTCCGGACCATGTGCGGCACTTGCAGAAAGTTCGGTCTACTCACTACCACGCCAATAACCGGGCCGCGAAAATAACCTGGCGTTGGGAACGTTCACGGTGACTTTGATCGTGTGATAACCAGCTTCATTTGAGCTTGGCAAATAGCTCAACTGGTAGGCGCTCCTCAGTTCGACTCCGATGGCCGAGATCGCCTCTTCGAATTCTTTTTGCTTGCGGATGTGAAACTGGGTGCCCCCGGTGGCAGCGGTCAATACCGAGAACGGATCTGCCCCAGCCTCCGCCTTGCCGCTCCGGGCCAGCACGGAGATGAACTTACCGAGATCCACGCTGGCTTTGAATCCGCCCCGGTCCGTTCCGCTGGAGAGGCCCTGTAGAGAAAAATTGTCCGAAACGAAAGCTCTGCCGTATTCCGGCAGAGTGATGGCAAACAGGGTCGCGTTGTCCCGGTCCGCCTCTTCCTTGAGAGACAGCACGCTGGTTGCACTTCCACTGTCCATTGGCTGCCCGATGAGAATCAGAAAGCGGGCTCGCCGGGCCGGCCGCTGCCCGAGGAGCGTCAAGCCCCGCCAACCGGCGTCGAGCATGTGGGCGTCGCGGCCCGTTGCCGGGATTTTACGAAGCGCCGATTGCACCTCGCCGGTTTCGAATGGCTTGACGACCGCGACTTCCTCGTTGTAGGCGATGACGGCGGCCTCATCGGATTCGCTGAGCAAGAGACTCTCAATGACGCTTCCCGTCTTCGCAATGAACGAGAGATATTGGCGGACGTCCTGGTTGGCCTGGATGGCGATCGCAACCGAGAGGGGAGCGGACGAAGTGTCCAATGTGACCTGTTGCAAAAGCCCGTTGTCGGAGACGCGAAAATCGGTAGCTTTGAGGCCCGGAACGAGCCGCGATTCTTTCGAAAACACAAGTGTGGGAACGGTTACCAGCCGCACCGACGTCCGGATCACCGGCATTGTGGACTGCGCAAATAGCGCAAGAGCACCTAAAGCGATGAAGCTCGCGGCTGTTCGAGTGCGCGGCATCGGTCCTATCGGAACGTTAACACCGCCCGCGGGAATCTGTCACCTGTCTCCGAACGGGCACACCGTGGCGAGCGCGGCCCGGCGTTGCAGATGCCCAGCGCCACGGAGAGGATGGTGAGCGCCGTGCGCGCCGTGCGCAGCAAGTCGCGCCGCAGGGGACGCAGGATCAGGGTGCGCAGGAGCTTCAAAGGGCGGGCAATTGGTATGGGGCGGACCCCACGGTTTTCCAGCCGACTACATCCGGCAACTCCAGGCCGGCGGGGATGGGCGCGCCACGGGAATGCGCGAGAGCAGGAGCAGATGATCCGCCGCGGCGCCGATTACCTCCTGCGGGGCGGATTCCACGGCCTTGCGATAGGCGCCGGTGACCAGAAAATCGCTTTCCGGGTGGGCGCGGATCAAGGTCGCGAGATCGGCCTCCGTCCGCGCCACGATCACGGTGGCGATCGGGTCGCTGGAATCCAGCCCCCACTGGCGCAGGCGATCCCGAAAGGCGGGGGTGTAGCGGGCCAGATCGTTGAACTGATCGACGGTCACCGTGATGCCCATTTCGGCAAAAGGCAGGGCGTATGGGCCGGCGGGCGCTTCCACCGGCGCCACGGTGGCGTAGCGCAGGCGCGCCAGGGGGAGCACCGCGGCGTACAGATCGTCGGCCAGATCCAGCACGATCAGCTCGTTGCCGCGTGCCTGGGCGCAGTAGGCGGAGAGTGTCGGCGCGGTGGGCTGCACGGTACCGGCGCGATAATCCAGGCCCCAGGGCAGTTCCGGGGCGCTGACTTTGACCATAAAGGCGGCGGCCAGCACGACCAGCATCCAGGGGGCGTAGCGCGGCGTGCGGAACGGGCCCCAGCCCGCGGCCAGCAAGGCCAGCGCGGGCACCAGCGGCAGGAGATACGAGGCGTTGCGATACTGCCAGCCCAGCACGGCGGCCCCCGTGACGGCAATCCAGGCGGCCAGCAGCACGGGGGCGGCCTTGCGCCCCCGCAGGTCGGAGAGAAAGGCCGGAATGGCGACCGCGGCGGCGGCGAGCAGCAGCGGGTCGGTGGCGGCCATGCGCATCAGGTAGAACAGCGCCTGGTTCTCGTGCGAGGTCTGGGGAGGGGCGCCAGTGCCAAAGCCGAGGATCTCGACGGCGATGTGCTCGGTCCAGAACCACCGCGGATGGACCGCGAACTGGTAGAGGAACCACGGGGCGGCGAAAGCCAGCGCCAGGGCGGCGGCCAGACAGACGCGCAGGAAAGCGGGGCGCTCCTGACGGCGGGCCCCCAGCCAGTACAGCCCCAGAACCAGCAGCAGGGGGATGCCCGCGATCCCTTTGGTGAGGATGGCGGCCGCCACGGCGGCGGAGAAACCCACGAGCGCCGCGCGCGATTCCAGCCACGGGTCGCAGAAGAGGGCATAAAAGGCGGCGATGGAGAAGGCGAGCAGCATGCCGTCGGTCATGCATAGCCCGGCCAGTGTATGCCACAGGTGATTGGAGAGAAGCAGCACGCCGGCGGCGGCGCCGGCCTGCCAGCCGGCGAGTTCTCCGGCCCATAGGAAGATAAGCCCGAGGGCGAGCGCGGAGAGCAGGACTGTGGGCAGGCGCAGCCCGAGCCGCGAAATCCCCAGAATTCTGCTGGAGATGGCGGCGGTCCAGAACACGAGTGGGGGTTTGGCGAAGGCGAAGCGGCCCATGAAGCGCGGCGTGAGCCAATCGCCATCGCGCGCTATGGCAATGGCGGAATTGGAGTATTGGGCCTCGTCCTGGGCGGTGACCTTACTGATGGGATCGATATAATCGCCGGCCAGGCCGACGCGGGCCGCACGCACCATCAGGCAGGCCAGCGCCAGCAAGGCAACGGCGCAGAAGGCCCGTCGCATACGGTAAAAACGATAGCACAAGTGGGATAGGGCTCTGCCTTGCTCCGGCTTGTC